>JBFMBH010000057.1 GCA_040755095.1 Thermodesulfobacteriota bacterium | reverse complement strand
CCACCGCCAGCCAGCGCTTCGACGCCTGGGGCAACCGCCTCTCCGGCTCCGGCACCGTGCCCACCTTCGGCTACACCGGCCGCGAGCCCACCGGCACGGGCTTGGAAGAGGCGAGGAGCCTCAAAGTCGGGTCTCCGGCAAGGGCCACTGGGCCGCCCGTGCGTCGCGTCGCTTTCAGGCATTCTCCAGCCCGTATGGGCCAGTTCGGGCCAGGACACCCATCCTCGGCAACACGGCACTGGAACGGTATCTGAAAGAGTTGGGAAGAAGAAGCGGGCTGCTGCGGCTGCCCGCTGTCGGGATTGCCGGCACCGCGCCGCCGGCTCTGCCGACAGGCGGCCCCCCGGCGCAGCGCCCGCCTTGTCACCGGCGGCGGTGCTGCGGGGCGCGGCACCTGAGCGGTCGCTGGCGCGCGGTTTGCAGTTCCATTCTGGTGCGGCAGGAATTGCCGACCTTCGTGCACCCCAGGAGGAGACCATGCGCAGCGAGACCATCCGGTGGACCGTTGGGCCGGGTCAATCCCGGCCTCAGATCAGGAGGGCGCCCGCCGCCCCCTTTGCCGATCTGCTCCCGCAGGCGGCCCCGGACAGCAGCACCCCACCCCAGGCCAGCCGCCTCCTGCTGGGCCGGATCAAGCCGGCCGCCCCCACCGTCTCCCATCTCATCCGCCGGCTGCCGGAGCTGCGGGGGCAGCTGGCGGCCATCATTCACGCCCCGGTCAACCAGGACAAGCCCTTCCACCGCATGCTGCCGGGCACCGAGGTCTGGCTGGACCGGACCAACGGCGAGCTTATCTGGGATCCCGCGCCGGTGGCGGCGGCCGAGGCAGAGGCGCCGGCAGCGCCCGAGGCGGCAAGCCATGAGCCGGCTAGTCTGGGCATGATCTCGCCCCAGCACCCCACCGTGCTGCACCTCTTGGCGGAGCACCCCGGCTGGCGGCAGGACGCTTGGCGGGTCATCCAGGCACCGGTCAACCAGGGGCTGCCCTTTGCCCGGTTGCGGCCTGGGGTGGAGGTGCGCCTGGATCCTGCCACCCTGGCCCTGGACTGGCCGGGAGCCCGTGCCACGCCGGAGGTGGCCAGCAGCCAGCCACCGGCTGCTGCGGTCCAGGAGGCCAGCCCGCCGCCGGCCTCGGATCTGGTACGTGCGGTCAGCCGGCATCTGGGCACCCCGTACCGCCGTCTGGACTGCTATGGCCTGGTGGTGCGGGGGCTGGAGGACCTGGGCGTGCCTTACCGCGGCAAGGACGGCCTGTCCCGGCAGCTGGTGGCCATGGCCCGGCGCCAGGGGCTGCCGGCCCGGGGCCTCCTGAACGGGGAGGGCCTGGTCGCCGCCTCCGGCGGGCCGGTCTTCCAGCGGACCCTGACCGTGGTGCGGGATCCCCAGGCCGAGGCCCGGGATCTCCTGGCCGAGCTGGCGCCGCTCCTGGAAGAGGGCATGGTGCTCTCCTTTTCCACCCACAGCCGCGGGCACACCGGCGTGGTCGCCCGCCGCGACCAGGCCTGGACCTTCATCAACTCCGGGGAACTGGACCATCCGGTGGCGCCCACCGGGCTGCGCAAGGGGGTGGGCGAGGAGGACCTGGCCGCCGAGCTGGCCAACTGGTGCCAGCGGGCCGCGGACAGCCGCCAGTCCCTCTTGGTCACCGCCGGCCGTCTGGACCCGGAGCGGCTGCGGCGTCTGGCTGCCGGTGAGCCGGCCTTGACCGCGGTGCGGGTGTGAGTCTCCGGCAGCGGCGGGTGCAGGCGAGGGGCGTGTCGGGATGGCCGTAGGGACAGCCCCCCGTGGCTGCCCAGACAAGGCTGGCGGTCTGCTCGGGGGGCGGCCCAGGCCTGCCGGGATGCGGGCCGTCCTGGCGGCAAGACGGCATCAGCTGCCGCCGGGGCTCAGCCAAAGGCGCTGGTCCAGGATGGGCGGCAGGGAAAGCGCCGGCTGGCCCAGTGCCCGGGGAGCGTTGATGATCATGGCCCCGGGGCCGTGGGGCCAGGCCAGGCCTTCACCTTCTCGGGGAGGGGCGGTGGCATTGCCGGCCAGGATGTTGCCGGCCACGCTGGCGGCAAACACCGCCGGCTGCGGGCAGCCGAAGATGAGGCCCCCGCCCCGGGCCGGATCGGCGAGGCGGCTGTTGTTGGCGGTGATGGCGTTGCCAGCGATCTGGAAGGGCTGGCGGTTCTGGGAGGCGATGAACAGGCCGCGCCGGCGGTTGCCGGAGATGCTGTTGCCGGCGATGCGGCTGCCGGGCGCCAGCGGGCTGCTGTCGGTCATCTCCTCGGCCCCCGCCGGATTGACCGAGATGCCGATTTCGTTGCCGGCAATGGTGTTGCCGGCCACCAGGAGCGGCCCGCTGTCCCGGACCCCGATCCCGGTATGGTTGCCGAAGATGACGTTGCCCTCGATGGCCGGCGCGGCCTGGCCCCGGGCGCCGATGCCGGCCACCGCGTTGTCGTAGATGAAGTTGCGGTAGATGCGCGCCGCCGCCCCCTTGCCGTTGCCGATCCCCACCTGATTGTCGTGCACCCAGTTGTCGTGGATCCGGGCCTGGCCGGTCAGCCGGGCATCGCCGTGGATGCCGATGCCGACGCGGCCGTTGCCGGCGATCCGGTTGCCCCGGATCTCGGGGGATGAGCCCCAGATCCGGATGCCATGCCCATGCAGGCCGCGGCCGCCGCCGGTGATGACGACCCCTTCGATGACCCCGGCGTCTTCGCCGAGATGGACGATGTGGATGGTGTCCTGGTCGCCCTCTTCAAGACCGCCGTCGATGATCGGCCAGTCCACCCCGACCAGATGGAGCTTCTTGTCGATCACCAGATTCTCCCGGTAGCGGCCGGCCTGCACCAGCACGGTCTCGCCGTCCTGGGCCGCATCGATGGCGCTCTGGATCGTCGGATAATCCGCCGGCACATGCCGGATGCCATCCTTGGCCTTCTGGTCGGTGCACAGATGCAGGCGGGCGGGGGGGCTCTCCGCCACGCCATCGGCCACCACCAGCTGCACCGAGTAGCAGCCGGCGGCATCCAGGGTCAGGGTGGTGCCGCATGCCGTGGGGTCGGCGATCGGCGACTGGCTGGCCGGCGGCCGGCGGGTCAATTGCCAGTGGTAGGACAGGGGGCGGCCGGCCGGGGCCCGACTCAGGCCGCCGGAAAGGCGGACCTCCTCCCCGGTTGCAAAAGGGCCGGGCAGCTCGGTGATCCGGGCCAGCGGCGGGCCGGCGGCAGCGGCGCTGAGCGCCACCAGGGCCGGCGGCGGCGGGCGCATTGCCGCCGGCTCCGGCAGGGCGAAGGGTCCGCCCGAGGCGCCGAGGTCGTTTCCGGGGCTGCCCTGGGAGGGGCCGAAATGGCGATCCGCGAAGCGGGCGTCCGGGTCGCCGGCATCGATGGCCGGGGAGAAGGGGCGCAGCCGATAGTCGTGGCTGGCCGTGTCCATGTAGCCCGGGTCCGCGACCATCTCGTGGCTGCGGGCGTAGGAGGTCTCGTCTTGCCAGCCGGCGAACTGGCGGCGGATGCACCACAGGGAGCGGGGGTCGCAGTCGGCGGTGCCGTTGTTGGCGTACAGGAGGTTGTAGGCATGGACGCCGGCCGCAGCCCGCAGGCCGGCGTCGCCGTTGTGGGTGATGAGGTTGTTGGCCACCGCCATGCCTGGCCAGGGCTTTTCGACCATGACGCCGGCCATGCCGTTGGCGGCGACGGTGTTGTTCATGACCTCCACCCCGGCCTCGATGCATTTCACCCCGGTGCGGCCGTTGCCGTAGATGCGGTTGTTGCGGATGCCGCCGGCGACCTGGCCAGCGTCGATACCGGCCCGGCCGTTGTCGTGGATGGCGTTGTTGCGGACATCGATGCGGGAGGCCGGCGCCGCGCCGGTCTTGATGCCCGCGGTGCCGTTGTGCCGGATGTTGTTCTCCTGAATCACCAGGGAAGAGCCCTTTTCGAGATAGATGCCGGCCTCGGCATTGCCGGTGATGGTGTTGCGCACCAGGATGGCGGAGCTTCCGCGGCAGAAGACCCCGGCCGGCCGGTTGCCGGCGATGGTGTTGTTCATGAGGATCGGCGACGTCTTGTCGCAGTGGATGCCGGAGCCCACCGGCGCGGCCTTCTCATCGAAGGGCCGGCCGCCCTGGATGACGAAGCCGTCCAGGACCGCGTGGTCGGCACCGGCCACCACCCAACCCCCCTTGCCGCTGCCATCGATGGTGGAGGGATAGGCCGCAAGGTCGCGGCGGGTGAAATCCGGCGCCCACCCCCCCTCCAGGCGCACGCCGGCCTTCAAGGTCACGTTCTCGCGGAAGAGCCCCTGGGCCACCCGCACGGTATCGCCCCGCTGCGCCCGATCCAGGGCCCCCTGGATGGAGGCCTGGTCGTCCGGCACCCGGATGACGGCTGCCAGGCCCGGGGAGACCCAGCCCCCGACGGCCGCGAGCACCAGAAGCCAGGACAACACCACCCAGCCCCGCGTTCTTTTGTTGACAAGACGCGCAGACATCGAGAATAGTGACCCCTGCTTGTCCAAAGAGGCCGGCGGATCTGCCGCCACGGGCGGTGTGACCGCATGTGGCGGCCGGCCCGCGAACGGCTCCGGGGCAAGCGCCCCGGCGGAGCCTTCTCCGGGTCCGGTTATAATCGATCCTGGGCCGAAGGGGCACCCCTTTTCTGGCCAGCGGCGCCTGGCGCTGGCCAGGCCGCTATCGGGGCCGCCGCCGGACCACGGACCGCAGGTGAAGCGTATCCCGAAACCCCAGGAGAAGGTGCGACGACATGAAGAGAACAACGTTCGGCGTGGCGGCAATCCTGATCGCGGCATCCCTGCCAGTGGGCTGCCTGGCCAATGACAACTCCGGAGCGGCCGCGGAATCCCGGATGGACCGGCGGCTGCTGGCCTCCGCCGCTGCCAGGCCGGGGCCGGCCGAGACGGCGGCGGCGCGGCCGCTGGCCGAGTCGGGCCTGCCCGACAGCAGCCAGGTGTTTGCGGTGGAGAGCCTGCCGGACGTCATCCTGGTCAATCCGGTCACCATGGAGCAGAGCACCGCTGACATGCAGCCGCGGCTCAAATACCTGAAGATCACCGGTCTAAGGCTGGCCGAGGACGGCAAGACGGTGGAGTTCTCCATCGAGAACGACTTCAATCGCACCAACGCCCAGGCGGTGCGCCTGGGTGGCCTGATGGTGACCGGACTCGTCCGCTACGACTCGGATGGCGGCGCCGAGCTGCACAGCACCGTGCTCTTTCGGGACAAGCGGGTGGTCCTGGAAAAGGGCTCCACCCAGTTCCGCTCCAATCCCGCCACCTACCCCCACGTCACCAGGATCGAGAAGCTGCAGTTCTTCATCACCCCGCCCAAGGAGAACCTGGTGAAGGCGGTGGCGGCGGCCAACCCCCAGGGCGCGCCAGGGATGCCGGACACCAGCCAGGTGTTCCCGGTGGCCAGCCTGCCGCCGGTCATCGAGATCGATCCGAGCACCATCGAGCAGCACGCAGCGGTGCGGGACCCCCGTCTGGGCTACCTGCGCATCACCGGCCTGCGGCTGGCCGGCAACGGCACGGCCCTGGAGTTCAATGTGGAGAACACCTTCGACCGGCAGAAATCCGAGGAGCCGATCCATGTCGGGGGGCTGATGGTGACCGGCATGGCACGCTACGCCTATGACGACGGGGCGGCGCTCCACAGCTGCGTTCTCTTGGAGGAGAAGCGGCTGGCGTTCCGCAAAGGGGCCAACGTCTTCCAGACCGATCCGGCGATGAATCCGGATCTGCGTCGCATCGAATCGGTGCAGTTCTTCCTGACGCCAGAATGATCCTGGCGCCACCAGAGGCCAGCATCCCCCGGGGGGTGCTGGGACTGGGGGCATGCACCATGGCCGGCGGTCCAGCGGACATGGCGCATGCCCCTTTCTTTTTCCGGGCCTGGAGCTGGGGGGAGGATTGGTCATGCGGGCGGCAAGTGCGCTGGGAGTGGTGATCGTGGTCCTGGTGGCGAGCCATATGCCGATGCTGGGCTGGGCCGGGGAGACCGGGGACCCTGACCAGGCGATCCTCCAGGAGGTGGAAGAGCGGGCCCGGGAGCTGCGCCAGAGCCTGGAGCCGGCCGCCGTCCCCTCGCCGCCCCAGTCCCCAAGGCAGTCCGGGGTGACGCGGACGGAGGTCCAGCAGCAGATGCAGGAGCAGATGCAACGCGAGATGCGGCAGCGGATGCAGCCGCTGGTCGAAAGCGAGATGCCCCTGCAAAACGAGCCGGGCGCCCCCCCGGAGGATCGACCCCAGGCCACTCCCCAGGAGATCCGGCAGGAGCGCCAGCAGCGGATGCAGCAGGAGATGCAGCAGCGGATGCAAGGCAGCTACCGCTCGGAGATCGAAAGCCGGGTCAGTGGCGTGCCGCCGGCGGTGCTTGCCCGGCAGAGCAGTGAGCCGGTGGAGGTGCCGGCCCTGGGAGAGGCGGTGGCGGCGGCCCTGGCGGCAGCGGCTGGCGAGGCCCAGTCCCTGCTGGCCCCGGAGCGTGCCTGGCACGGCCGGGTCATCCGGGTCCCCGAAGAGCACCGGCACATCCAGGCGGCCGTCGACGCGGCGCGGCCCGGGGACACCGTGCTGGTCCGGCCCGGGACCTACCGGGAGCAGTTGGAGATGAGGAGCGGCGTCCGGCTGGCGTCGGATCCTTCCGACCGGGGGGATGAGCTGGTGGCGGTGGAGGGGGCCATGCTGCAGCTGCCGCGGCGGGCCTTGCGCACCATCATCGATGGCACCGGCTTTGCCGCCTCGGAGCATGGGATGCTGGACTTTGCGCCCGGAGCCGGCCGGGATACGGTGGTGGACGGATTCACCATCCAGAGCCTGCCGGTGCAGAACCACCATCTGCCGGGCCATGCCCACGGCGTCAACATCCGGGGCGCCAGCCCGGTCATCACCAACTGTCTGGTCCGGAACATGGGCAGCACCGGCATCGGCAGCCACGTGATCTACCGGGACCAGGAGGCGCCGATGCCGGAGCGGGATTTCCGGCAGGCCAACATCCGGCAGGCCACCGCGGCGGTCATCTACCACAACATCGTTCACGGCAACCTGGGTCTGGGGATCGGCTGCAACCATTTTGCGGCGCCGTTCATCCTGGGCAACGAGGTTTTCGGCAACAACGACGAGTCCCTGGGGGAGCGGACCTCGCCGGGGATCGGCATCAAGCACGGCGCCGCACCGCGCATCGTCGGCAACATCGTGCACGACAATGCCGGCGGCGGCATTCTGTCCAGCGCTGGCGAGGCCCAGGGCCGCCATCCCGTGGATCAGGCGGCGCATCCCACGGTGGAAAGGAACGTGGTCTTCCGCAACGGCTCCCGGCGGCCGGGCATCGGCGGCCATGCCGTGGGCTCGCTGTCAGCGCCCATGACCGTCGCCGGCAACCTTCTTTTCGAGGCCAGCGCCACGGGCATTGCCCTGGAAAGCGGCACCGTCGGCGTCGTCGAGGACAACCTGGTGGCCGGCAGCCGGGAGCCGGCCATCGTCGTCTCCGGCAGCACGGCGCTGGCCCTCAACCGGAATCGCATCACCGGTGTCGCGGATTCCCCGGGGATTCTGATCTTCCGCCAGGCTACGGTGCAGGAGATGGCCGGCAATGCCGTGGACCGGACCACCTTCGGCCCGCGCTTCCGGGTCGAGGCTGGCAGCACGGTCGTGGCGCCGGGGTCGTGAGACCGGGCCACCAGCCTTGACAGAGGCGGCGGTTCGTGGAATTGTCACCGACTGGAAAAGAAGGGTTTGCCCTCTTGAACGGACACTGCCTCCAGGAGCACGCTATGGCTGCCACCACCGACGCCACCATCCAGGCCATGCTCGACCGGGCCGCTGGCGAGGGGATCGACCTCGCCTGGGATCGCTACCAGAAACAGCTGCCCCAATGCGGGTTCGGGGAACTGGGCCTGTGCTGCCGCCATTGCCTGCAGGGGCCCTGCCGCATCGATCCCTTTGGCCAGGGGCCAGCCCTGGGCGTCTGCGGCGCTGACCGGGACACCATGGCCGCCCGGGGCCTGGGCCGGGCGGTGGCGGCCGGCACCGCCGCCCATGGCGGCCATGCCAAGCACATGGCCCACACCCTGCTGGCGGCAGCCCAGGGGAAGGCGCCGGACTACCCGATCCGGGATGAGGCCAAGCTGCGGCGGGTGGCGGCCCGGCTGGGGATCGCCACCGAGGGCCGGGAGGCGGCGGCGGTGGCGGCAGAGGTGGCCCGGGCCGCCCTGGCCGAGTTCTCGGAGAAGGAGACGCCCCTGGCCTGGGCCGCCGGCACGGTGACCCCGGGCCGGGTGGCGACTTTTGCCCGGCATGGGGTGGTGCCCTGCGGCATCGACAGCACGGTGTCCGAGATGATGCACCGCACCACCTACGGGGTGGATGCCGACCCGGTCAACCTGCTGCTGGGCGCCGTGAAGTGCGCCCTGGCCGACTACGCGGCCTGCCACCTGGCTACCGACCTGGCGGACATCCTTTTTGGCACCCCGAGCCCGGTGGCCACCCGGGCCAACCTGGGGGTTTTGAAGGCTTCCGCGGTGAACATCGCCCTCCATGGCCACAACCCCCTCCTGTCGGATCTGGTGGCCCAGGTGGCCGGCGACCCGGCACTGGTGGCCCAGGCGCAAGCCGCCGGCGCCGCCGACGGCATCAATGTGGTCGGCATCTGCTGCACCGGCAACGAGATCATGGTGCGCCATGGCATCCCCCTGGCCACCAGCTCGGTGTCCCAGGAGACCGCCCTGGTGACCGGCGCCGTGGACGCCCTGGTGGTGGACTACCAGTGCGTGATGCCGTCTTTGGCCAGTGTGGCCGACTGCTTCCACACCCGGGTCATCACCACCATGCCCATGGCCAAGCTGCCCCGGGCCCTGCACCTGGAGCTGACGGAGGGCGAGGCCCGGGCCACCGCCTTCCGGATCGTCGGCGAGGCGATCGCCGCCTTTCGCCAGCGCAACCCGGCCCGGGTGCAGATCCCGGACGGTAGCGTGGCCGCGGTGGCGGGCTTCTCCGCCGAGGCCATCGTCGGCGCCCTGGCCCTCCTGGACCAGGATGATCCCCTGAAGCCTCTGGTGGACAACATCGCTGCCGGCAACATCTACGGGGTCTGCCTCTTTGCCGGCTGCAACACGGTGAAGGTGCCCCAGGACGCCAACTACACCCGGATGATCGAGATCCTGGCGGGCCACAACGTCCTCATCCTGGCCACCGGCTGCGCCTCCGGCGCCTTTGCCCGCCACGGCTTCATGAGCCCGGCCGCCACCGACCGGTATGCCGGCGACGGCCTCAAGGCGGTGCTGACCGCGGTGGGGCAGGCGGCCGGCCTGGGCGGCCCGCTGCCCCTGGTGCTGCACATGGGCTCCTGTGTGGACAACAGCCGGGCCGCCGATGTGGCGGTGGCGGTGGCCAATCGGCTGGGGGTGGATCTGGACCGGCTGCCGCTGGTGGCCTCGGCGCCGGAGCCGGTGACCGAGAAGGCGGTGGCCATCGGCACCTGGGCGATGGCAGCGGGCATCCCCACCCACCTGGGCGTGGCACCACCGGTGCTGGGCTCGCCGGCAGTCACCAGGGTGCTCACCGCCACGGTCAAGGACCTCTTCGGCGGCTGGCTCCTGGTGGAGCCTGACCCGGAGAAGGCGGCTCAGGCCCTCTTGGCCGTCTTGGCCGAGCGGCGGCAGGGGCTGGGTCTGTCCGCGTAGGGGGCTGAGTATGGAACAGATTGTCGTCGACCCCGACCGCTGCACCGGCTGCCGCTCCTGCGAGCTGGGCTGTGCCGTGCGCCACTCGAAAGCCAAAACCCTGCTGGGCGCGATCAGCGAGTCGCCCCTGCCCCGGAAGCGGCTCTTTGTCGAGACCTTCGGCGGCCGCACCGGGCCGGTGATCTGCCGGCATTGCGCCGACGCACCGTGCGTCAAGTCCTGCATCAGCGGCTGTCTGTACCACGACGAGCGGGGCTTCGTCCGCCGCCGCAAGGAGCGCTGTATCGGCTGCTGGAGCTGCGTCGCTGCCTGCCCCTTCGGCGTGATCACCCCGGATCCGGTCCTCGGCCTGGCGGTCAAATGCGACCGTTGCCACAAGTCGGCGATGCCCGCCTGCGTCGAGGCCTGCCCCACCGGCGCCCTGACCCTGGCCGACCTGGACGCCGTGGCGGCCGCGGCCAGGCGCCAGGTGCTGGCCGCAGAAGCCGGCCAGAAGAAGGGGGCGTAGAACGATGGCGCCGCCGTTGGTCATCGCCGGCAACGGCATCGCCGCCCGGGCGGCTATGGCCGCCATTCTCGCCCGGCAGCCGGCGGCGGCCATCGTCCAGCTGGCGGCCGAGCCGGATTTTTACTACCGGCCGCTGTTGCCGCAGCTGGTGGCGGGCACCAGGACCGCCGCCGATCTGGCGGCGGTCTCCTGCCCGGCCGGGCCGGGGATCACCCGGTTGCATGACCGGGCCGTGGGGCTGGATGCCGGCGCCCGGCTCGTGCGCACCGCCGCCAGCGGCGATATCCCCTACCAGCGCCTCCTGATTGCCACCGGCAGCGAAACGGTGTGGCCAGCCATTCCGGGACTCGGGGCGACGTCCGCCGTGGGCTTGCGCACCCTGGCGGATGCCGAGCGCCTGGCCGGCCTGGCTCAGGCGGGCCAGCGGGCGGTGGTCATCGGCGGCGGGCTGGTGGGGGTGAAGGCCGGTCTGGCCCTTGCGGCCCGGGGCATGATGGTCTCGATCGTCGAGGTCGCGGACCAGCTCTTGCCCCGGCGGCTGGATCGCCAGGCGGCAGCGCTGGTGGCGGCACGGCTGGCCGCCGCCGGCCTGAGCGTGCGCACGGGTGAGCGGGTGGCCGAGGTGCTGGGTGAGAAGGGGGTGCGCCTGGCCTCCGGCGAGGTCCTGCCGGCGACGGTGCTGGTGGTGGCCGCCGGCGCGCGGCCGGCGCTGGATTGGCTGGCCGGCAGCGGCCTGGCTGTGGAGGGCGGCATTGTGGTGGATGACCGACTGGCCACCAGCCTGCCGGACGTCTATGCGGCAGGGGATGTGGCGGCGAGCCGCGACCTGGTCACCGGCCGCCGCAGCACCATCGGCCTGTGGCAGGCGGCCCAGGCCATGGGCCAGGCAGCCGGCCAGGTCATGGCCGGTGGCAAGGGGCGCTATCCGGGGGGCCTGGCGGTGGCCAATGCCACCGAGCTGGCTGGCCTGCCGGTGGTGGCCCTGGGCGCCATCGACGACGAGCCGCCGGCCGGGGAAGTGCTCCGGGAGCAGCACGGTGAGGTCTACCGGAAGCTGGTCCTGGCCGGGGATCGCCTGGTGGGTGCGGTCTTGACCGGCGCGGTGGAGCGTTCTGGGCTCTATGCCAACCTCATCGCCAGCGGCCGCCCGGTGACCCCGTTTCTTCTGCCCTTGCGCCGGGGCCAGCTGCACGCCGGCCACCTGCTGGCCTGAGGCCTTCAGCCCTGACCGGCCCGCCCGTAGGCCTCCTGGATACGGTCCTCCAGGTAGCCGAGCAGGGTGGCGTCCTCTCCTTCCACGTCGAAGCAGTAGCCGGTTTCCTGGAAGAGTCCCTGGGGGATGGCGTTGCCAAGGCCCAGTGGGTCACTGACCTCGTCGGCATAGAAGCAGGCGGACAGGAACCAGGGGTCCTGGGCCAGCATCACCACGTCCACCAGGAAGTAGAGGGGCCGGCTGCGGCCCGCTGGCGGCGCGGCAAGCCCGGCCCGCAGGGAGGCGCTCACCCCTGGCCTGGTCACCAGGCCAAGGGTCGTGCCCGGCAGCCGGCTGGCCGCCACCACCAGGCGGCGCAGGGCCCTGGCCAGTTCGGGCTGCCCGGCAGGCCACGCCGCCAGGAGCGCCGGCCAGTCCGGGGGAAGGGTGGCGACGGTCATGGGCTCTGGGCTGGCGCCTCGTTGTCCAGCTGGACCTCGAGGGCGTCCAGCCCCTGCGTGGCGAGGACGTCGTCGTAGCGGTCCACGAGGTCGTGCAGCTGCCGCAGGCGCTCCTCGGCCGCCATGTCCATCACCGCCTCCCAGGAGCCGCAGCGCCGCGCCAGGTCGCGGTGGGCCAGGCGGTTGACCAGGTCGCCCCAGAACACCTCATCGTCATACTCCTCCACCAGCTCACCCAGCTCGTTGCCGTCGGCAAACAGCTCATCGGCGTAGTCGAAGCCCTGCTCAGCATCGCCGGTGACGAGATCCGGGCAGCCCATCTCGGGGGCCAGACCAAGCAAGCGCTGCTGCAGCGGCTGGTAGCGGGCGGTCCGGGGGTCCTCCTCGGTCCGGTGGGCGCGCATGACCCAGTCCGCGATCTGGAAGACGTCCAGCAGCTGCCGATATTCGTCCTGGCTGATATTGACCTTCATGAGGATCCTCGTCAGGGGAAAGCAGAGGGAAAGATGCCGCCCGCGGAGGGCGGGGCGGTAGGGACACGGCGGCCATCTTGGCGGATGCACCGCGTCTTGTCAATCGGAAGCTCTGGAGAAAAGGGGCTGAGGCGGTTGTGGGGGGAAAGCCCGGAGGCCCGACCGGGCGGTCGGGCCTCCGGATGCCAGGCCAGAAAGGTGCTAGACGGACAGAGAGAAGGAGGAGCCGCCGGCGCGCGGGCTGACCGCCGCGCCTTGCCGGTTGTACGCCGGGGCGGGTGGCTCCGGCCGCAGGCTAGCGCTGGCGTCCTCCGCCGCCGGCCGGTTGGCCGCCACCGGCGCTGCCACCCGCTCCTGGCGAGCAGCCTCGGACAGGGTTAGCGTCACCCCCGCCTCGGGGGCGGCAGCCGGACGAACGGCCTCCTGCCGTTCCTCCTGGGGCTCCTGGGGTCGTTGGATCAGGGATTCCCGCCCCCGCACCATGCCTTGCCGTTCGGCATTTCCGATTGCATTGAGTGCGTCCATGGAGGTACCTCCCGCAAGGGGTTGGGCAGCGACGATTCGCTTCTCCCAGTATACGGCCTGGGCCAAGGGCCTGTCAAAGACGGCCGCCTGAGGACCAGGGCTTCCGCCTTCAGGTCAAAAGATATCGTCCTGCGCCGGCGGAGCACCGGGCGGGCTGGCGGCCGGCGCGGCCAGCCGGGGCCGCCGGAGCGGCGGCGTCGCCGAGCCCGGCAGCGCCGTTGGCGGCGCTGGGGTCGCAGCCTTGCCGGGTCCGGTGCTGCTGCCCACCAGGTTGACCAGGTCGGCCACCAGCTCCCGCAGGCTGGCGGACTGGGCGCTCAGCTCCTCGCCGGCGGCGGCCGACTGCTCGGCATTGGCGGCGGTCCGCTGGGTGAGCTTGTCCATGTCCAGCATGGCCCGATTCAAGGTTTCGATGCCCCGGGACTGCTCGTCCGAGGCCACGGCCATCTCGCCCACCAGGGTGCCGATCTGGCTGGTCACGGCCACGTTCTCCTTGAAGGCCGTACGGGTGGCCTCGGTGAGGGCCGCTCCCTGGCGCACTGCCTGGACCGTGTTGTCGATGAGGCCGCTGGTGGTCTTGGCCGCCTCGGCGGCCCGCAGGGCCAGTCGCCGCACCTCGTCGGCCACCACCGCGAAGCCGGCGCCGGCCTGGCCGGCCCGGGCGGCCTCCACCGCGGCGTTCAAGGCCAGGAGGTTGGTCTGGAAAGCGATGTCGTCGATGGTGCGGATGATCTTGCTGGTCTCGGCGCTGGTCTGGTGGATGGCGGTCATGGAGGCGGCCATCTGCTCCATGTGCTCGTCCACCCTGTGGACGATTTGCTGCGCCTCCTGGACCATCTCCTTGGCGCGGCCGGCATGCTGCGCGTTCTGGCGGGTCATGGCCGAGATCTCCTCCAGGGAGGAGCTGGTCTCCTCGATGGAGGCGGCCTGGTGGGAGGCGGCCTCGGCCACCTCCTGACTGGTGGCGGAAACCTCCCCCGCTGCCCCCGCCACCTGGTCGGCCCCCTTGTCCAGGCCCGCCATCACCAGCTGCACCGGACGTACGATCGCCCGGCGGGTGAACCAGATGGCGGCCAGCACTACCAGCACCAGGATGGCCGCGGCAAGGCCGGCGCTCTCGGCGACCGCCCGCAGGATCTGCTCCCGGATCCCCTGCCGGGTTTCGTCCACCTCCTGGCGCAGATTGGCCGACACCTGCTGCAGCTTGGCATCCAGCTCCTTGTCCTGGGCAGCAATGACCGCGTCGATGTCATCGATGTAGATACCGGTGCCGATGACCCAGCCCCATTCCGGAAAAAGCATGACAAAGGAAAGCTTGGGCTGGGGCTGGCTCTCTCCCGGCCTGGGCCAGGCATACTCCACGAAGCCTTCCCCCGACTGCTTGGCGATCGTGGCCATCTCGACGAACAGGGCGCGGCCGTTGGGGTCCAGGTGACCGGCCAGATCCTGGCCCTCCAGCTCCGGGCTGGTGGGGTGCATGACCATGGACGGGGCAAGGTCGGTGATCCAGAAATAGTCCTTGTTCTCCGGGCCGTAGCGGAGCTGGCGGACCAGGGCCAGGGCATCGGCCTTCAGCCGCTCCTCCGCTGCCTCCAGGTAGACACCCGAGCCGATGATCCAGCCCCAGGGGGCAAAGAGGCGCACATAGGACAGCTTGGGCTGGGGCTGGGAAAGACCGGGCTTCGGCCAGGCGTAGCTCACAAAGCCCGCCCCGTTGGCCTTGGCCTGCGCCACCATCTCCAGGAACAGCGCGCGGCCGTTGGGATCCTTGTAGCCTGCCAGATGCTGCCCCTCCATCTCCGGCTTGAAAGGGTGCATGATCATGGTGGGCGTCATGTCGTTGATCCAGAAGTAATCCTGGCCCTGGGGCCCGTAGCGCAGTCCCCGGATCAGCTCCCGGGCCTTGGCCTGCTGGGCGGGAAGGTCCAGGGTGGTGTCGGCCGCCACCGTCTCCAGAACCCCGAAGGCGGTGTTGACCACGTCGGAAAGCGGACCCTGGTACAGGGCCTGCAGCTTGGTCAGATCCCGGCTGTCCCGGAGCGCCTTGTCGAGGACGCTGGCCGTGGTCTGGACCTGGGCGCGCAGGTATTCCCGCTTGCTGTCCATGAGCTGCTGCCGCAGCCGGGCCGAGTCCTGGCGGACGCCCTCGATGTGGTCGAGCCCCAGGCTCTCCATCCGCCGAATGGCGGTGCCGCCCGTGCGGTCCAGCTGCAGGGCGGCAATGGAGGTGAGGCCTGCGCCGGCCACCACCAGGGAGCCGGCCAGGAGGGTGATGATCTTGGCGTTGATGTTCATGCAGGGTCTCCAGAGGATCGGATGCGCAGTCCCCGCGCACAGGGGCGCTCACTTTAAGAGAGGTTATCATCCCCGCCGCCGCCGGTCAACGACCGGCAGGATTCCAGACCCGCTACCGGGCAGGCCGTCGGGATGGCCTCTGGGGCGTTGTCTGGGGCGAGATCCGGCCTTGCGCTCCTGGAGATCTTCTGCCACAATAGCGGGTTGCCTCACGAGACAGGAGAGCTCCATGGCCAACGGCAACGGCAGCACCCCGGCCCTCGTCAGCCAGCGTCCCAGCATGGCGACCATTCGGCTGGGCGCCCTGACCCACAATCTCGCGGCCATCCGCCGGCAGG
Organism: Thermodesulfobacteriota bacterium; assembly: GCA_040755095.1. Taxonomy (NCBI): domain Bacteria; kingdom Pseudomonadati; phylum Thermodesulfobacteriota; species Thermodesulfobacteriota bacterium. The sequence continues at coordinate 8,256 of JBFMBH010000057.1, read as the reverse complement.
TCGGGGGCCGGCCGATCATGGCCATCATCAAGGCCAACGCTTATGGTCATGGCCTGGTGCCGGTGGCCCGCCATCTGGCGGCCCTGGAGGTGGAGCAGCTGGGGGTAGCCTTCCTGGAGGAGGGCATCCTCCTGCGCCAGGCGGGGCTCACCCTGCCGATCCTGGTGCTGGGCGGCATCCTGGATACCCAGATCGGGCTTTTCCTGGACTACGACCTGGAGATCACCGTTTCCTCCCTGGCCAAGCTGCGGCAGGTGGAGGAGGCGGCGGCCGGCCGTGGCAAGACGGCGGTGGTCCATCTCAAGGTCGACACCGGCATGGAGCGTATCGGCGTGCACAGCTACTCCGCCGGTCCCTTTGTGGAGGCAGCCGTGCGCTGCCGCCAGGTCGTCGTCAAGGGCATTTACTCGCATCTGGCCTGCGCCGACGATCCCTCCTCGCCCATGACCGCCGAGCAGACCGAGCGCTTCGCCGAGGTGGTCTCCCTCTTCGACAAGCTGGGGGCGCCCACCCCCATCCGGCACCTGGCCAATTCCGGTGCCATCCTCCATGCCCCGGACACCTACTTCGACATGGTGCGGCCGGGGATCCTCCTGTACGGCATCTATCCTGACCCGGCCAGCCGCAGGGTGCTGGCGGTGCGACCCGCCATGTCGTTGTCCTCCCGGGTGGTGTTCTTCAAGGTGGTGCTCCCCCACCGCCCGATCAGCTACGGCGCCACTTGGCAGACCGATCATCCCATCCGGGTGGTGACCGTACCGGTGGGCTACGGCGACGGTTTCCGGCGCTCGCTGTCCTCCTGCGGTCAGGTCCTGATCCGCGGCCGGCGCTACCCCATCGTCGGCCGGGTCTGCATGGACCAGTTCATGGTCAACGTGGAGTGGGACGAGGTCTACAACGGCGACGAGGTGGTGCTCATCGGCAGCCAGGGCGAGGAAGCCATCACGGTCGAGGAGATGGCTGTGGCGGCGGGTACCATCCCCTACGAGATCCTCACCGGCTTCAACGGCCGGGTGCCCCGCATCTACGTTCAGTAAGAGCTGCCCAGGAGGAAGCACGCGGCGTAGGCTGCGCCCAGGAGCCAGGCTGGCCAGCGGGACCGGGCCGGAACCGGGCCGGCGCCTGGCGGCAGGCCGGTGCGGGGGATGAGCAAAGCCGCGGCCAGGGCGCCGGCTCCCACCAGGCCGAGCTGCAGCACGTGCACCAGCACGGGGCCAGCGACCAGCTCCGGCAGCCCGGGTGGCCAGCCCAGGCTGCGGGCTGCCACCGATGGCAGGCGGCCTGCCATGGCCAGGAGTCGCTCCAGGTGGAAGCCCATTTCGAAGGCGGCAGCCAGGGGTACCAGGCTCGTGACCAGACGGCCGGCAGCGAGACGGCGTCCCTCATCGAGGTCGTGGAAGACCAAGGGGCCCGCCGCCAGGAGCCCTGCTGCCACCAGGAGCGTGCACAGGCCGAGGCCGAGCCCTGCGACCAGCCAGCTGCCAAGGCCGTCGAGGTCAGCCCCCAGCCCGGTCATGGCCAGGCCCCGGAAGAGCTGGCTGGCCATGAGGGCGGCGGCCACCAGCACAAAACCGGTCTCGGGGCGGCGGCCGCTCATAAGCTCCTGGCCGGGCAGGCGCAGGTTGACCGCCGGCGAGCCCTTGGGGCAGACCCGGATGCAGTTGCCGCACAGGATGCAGTGGAGGTTGCTGTGCAGGGCAAAGGGCGCCTCGCCTAACGGACAGCCCTTCTGGCTGCCCCGGCCCAGGTAGCAGTCATGGCCGGCGCAGTCGTGGTTGCAGATCCCCTGATTGGCCCGGACCTCCACTGCCGAGCAGCTGGCGAGCACCCCTACCAGCTGACCCAGGGGGCAGAGAAAGCGACACCAGGTCTGGCGGGGATAGGCCAGGGCTACCACCGCGGCCAGGCCGGCCATGGCCAGGATGAGAAGGGCGGTGGCCCTGGGCGAAGCGAGCAGGTGGGCTGCGGCCTCGACCCAGAAGACTGCGCCCAGGCCGACAGCGGCCGCCAGCGGCCCATGCCGGCGCAGGAATGGCGGCACCGGCAAGGCACGGCCCGCCAGGCGGCTGATGATGCCGCTGCCCGCCCCCACCGGGCAGACCGCGCACCAGGCCCGGGCCACGAAGGGGATGGTGAGGACCACGGCCGGCTCCCAGAGGCCCCAGACCAGGATCAGGGCCGGGTTGGCATCCGGCTGCTGGCTGCCGAATAGGCCCAGGAGAAAGATCGCCAGGAAGGTGACGGCGGCCAGCGCCTGCGGGACCGAGGGAAAGAGCGGGGAGTGGAAGAAGCGGCGCACCGGCGGCCAGCGCAGCAAATTGCACAGGGGCCGCTGGCCGCTGGGCAGGGAGCCGATGAGGATATCCGCAGCCGCCAGCTCCGGTCCCTTCGCCAGCCGCACCGCCCGCCGAATGACCACCTCCAGCTCTTCGACGTTGCCCGGCCAGTCGTAGTCCATGAGCCTTTCGTAGGCATCGCGGCCCAGGCCGGTCACCGTCTGGCCCCGGCCGGTGGTGAAGCGCGCCAGCAGACGGGCCACCATCTCCGGGATGTCCTTCTTGCGCCGGCGCAAAGGGGGCAGGCTCAAGGTCCGGGGGGCAAGCAGGGCCAGCAGGCGGGGATCGAACCGGCTGGCGGCAGCCATGGCCTCCAGATCGGCGGCGCTGCCGGCATGGATGCGGGCGGTGTTGGGCACGGGCTGGCTGCCGCCCAGCGGGGTGAAATGGCCGCTCTCGAGGCAGTCCGCCAGCTGCTGCTGGACTCCGGCTGCCAGCTGGTCGATGTTGTCGACAAAGACCGCGCCGCCCGCCGCCACCTGGAGCAGGCCCAGTCGCCGGCTGCGGGCAAACGGCAGGGCGCCGGCCTCGTGGCCGAACAGGGTGCTGGCCTGGGCCAGCTCGGTCCGGAACGGGTCGGTGCCGCCGGGGGTGGACTGCAGCCGGCCGATGCTGACCGCGGCCGCATCCACCACCAGAAACGGCTGCTCCCGTTGCCGGCTGGCCTGGTGCACCAGCAGGGCCAGGGCCTTCTTCTCGGTGCCGGTCTCGCCCAGGATCAGCACCGGTCCCTCTTCGGCGGCAGCAGCGGCGACCGCCTGCTGCAGCCGGCCGTGCACCCGGCTCGCCCCCACCAGGGCGGCGACCGGTTCTTCCGACTGCTCGGCGATGAAGCGCTGATAGGCCCGCTCGGTGGCTGCGGCCTGGACCAGATGCACGTTGCCCTGGGCCAGCCAGTCGCCCATGATCCGGGTGAGGGCCGCTGCCAGCTCCGGGTGCTGGGCAGCCACCCGATCGAAGGCAATCTTGGGCAGAACCAGGAGGCAGGTCTCGGTTTCGCTCCTGACCGTAGCCGCCCGAGGCTCGCCGGTGAGCAGGGCGATCTCGCCGAAGCCCAGGCCAGGACCGAGGATGGCCAGGGTCACCTCGCCATCCTCGGCGCGGCGCAGCACCCGCACCTGGCCGGAGACCACGACGCAGTATGCATCCCCCAGGTCGCCCTCGTGGAAGACTACGGTCCTCGGGGGCAGGAGGCGGTGCTCCAGCCAGGGGCCGACCTGGGCGAGAGCAGCTGGCGGCAGGCGCTGAAAGAGGGGGGTGGCGGCCAAAAGGTCCAGGCCCTGCCGCCGCAGGACCGCCAGGAGATCGGTCATGGCCAGGATGCCGGCCTCGACGATGATCTGGCCCAGGGGCCGGTAGAGGCCCTGGGCAGCCAAATCCCGCTGCAGGGCCACCGCCCGCTCCACGGCCGCCTGGTCGCACAGCTGCCCGTCCAGGAGATAGCTGCCCAGCCGTCTGGGCTGCAGCTCGCCCATCGCCTCACCCCCTTCCTGGCCTTCCTGCTCCGGCTGCTTTCTGGATAGCCTGGCCGCGGGTGGGCCGTCAAGACAAGGGCTCGGCTCCACCGCTCCGGGCCGCGATCCAGGCCGGTCCGGCGGGCTGCGGGAGAAACAGGGATCAGCCGGTGCCAGCGAAGAGGGGAAGGTCAAGGACAGGCTGGCCGGCGTCGTCGGCTGGGGGAACGGGCAGGCGGGAGGGGCTGGCCGGTCACGGCCGCGATCGGGCCCCCAGGATCCAGTCTATGGCCGGCCCCAGAGGGCGGCGCGGCGGCTCTCCCGGGACTCGGCTTGGACCGGCAGCTCCAGCCGTTGGCTGACTTGGTGGCCCAGGGCGTCGGTGATCGTGACCCTGAAGGCGAGAGACGGGTACGGCATGGTGGTGAACGAAGACGGCACCAGGAAGGTTACGGCCGAGCCCTCCGGGTTGGCAGGCTTGAGCCGCACCGGGATCCCGGTCAGTTGGCTCCACTGGAAGCTCAGGCTGGCCCGCTTCTCGTCCCGGCTGCTGCTGGCGTCCAGGAGCACGGTGTCGCCCACCCGGTAGCCCGCCGGATCCAGTCGGGCCAGCCGTAGCATGGGCGGCCGATCCCCCTGGGTGACCTTGAAGGACAGCTGCCCTGGCTGCGAGACCGTGTCGCCCAGGCGGAACCGGTACTGGATGCGGTCGGTGCCCACGAACTCCTGGCTGGGCTGGTAACGGATGGCCAAACGGGCTGGCTGGCTCAACCGGCCATGGCCGGCCTTGCCGGTGATCTCGATCCGGAGCCCCGGGTCGGGCGAGCCACTGTTGGCCTGGCGCCACAGGGTGCGGCCGTCGATGGTGAGCTGGGCGGTGTTCTTGAGGGAATAGACCGTGGTTGCTGCCTGCAGCTCGGGCTGCGGCGGCGGGACCGGTGCCGGCGGCGGCCGGAGGTCCGGGCCGGTGACGATCACGAAGGCCGGCTCGCTGGTATGGCCCGCGTCGGCAACTTGGAACGAGAAGCGGTCCTCGCCGGCAAAGGTGGCGGCCGGGCGGTAGGTCAAGTCCGGCGCCGTGCCCGACAGCTCGCCGTGGGCCGGGGCCTGGACAATGCTGTACTGGAGGGCATCCCCGTCCGGATCGCTGGCCGACAGGGCGAAGCGGATCGCACTGCCGTCCGCCGCCAGCCGGATCATGGTCTCGGCGGCCACTGGTGGGGTGTTGACCGGCGGGACAGCGGGCGCCGGCGCCGGCGCTCCGTGGCTCTCCGTCTCGCTGGTCGCAACAGGAGGCTCTTCGGCCGGCCTGGGTGAGGAGGGGCCGGCAAAAAGCCACCACAGGCCCACGCCGAGCACGAGCGCCAGGGTCGAGCCGCCGAGGCCCGCGGCCAAAGGCCGCCGGTGGGCCTTGGCCCAGGTCCCCAGCCGCCGTATGTCTGTCCGGCCCCGTTTGTCCTCGGTGGCCAGGAACTGGGTGGCATCCTCCCCGGGGGCGGCCGGCGCCCCGGCGCCCGCCCCGTTTCGCCGCGGGGCCCAGGCAGTGGGTGGCACCCACCCGGGGGGCGGCCGGCGCCGCGCCGCCGGCCGGGAAGTGGTCGGACACCCGGCCGCCGCCGGCCTTGGCTCCGGTCGTTCCCCCCTTGGCCGGTCCGGGGGCCGGTTTTGTCCCTGACTGGCTGCCGCTGTCGGCAAAGAGGTTGGCCAGCTGGTCTTTGTCCCCCGTGCCGTCCGGTCCGCCGTCGAAGAGGCCGGCGGCAAACAGGCTGTCGATGTCCTTCTGGTCCAGCTCGATGCCCACCCCGGCTGAGGCTGGTCCCTCCTCCCCGTTGGCGGCGGTCTCGGTGCCGCTGAGGCCCCGGTCGCCGGTGGGGAACATGCCCTCCATGGCCGAGTCGTCGAAGGCCCCCCCAGGTGTGCCGCCGGAGCCCCCAGCCTGGGACGCGCTGTCCAGAAACAGGCCGTCGAAATCCTCCTGGCGCACCTCGCCGGCATCGCGGCCTGCGGGCGGGCTCCCCAACAGGGCGTCGAGGGCGTCCTGGCTCAGCTCCAGGTCCGCCTCCTGGGCAGGCGGGCCCTCCGGCCGCGGCTCGGGATCGGCGAAGAGGCTGTCGATGTCGTCCTGGGCCAGGAGGCCGTCCCCGGTGGCGGCCGCTGGCTGGTGGGTGGTGGCGGCCGGCGCCGGGGGGGGCTGTACGGAGTCGAGGAGGGCATCGAGGGCGTCCTGACTCAGCTCGACGCTGGCCTCCGGGGCAAGCGGGCTTTCCGGCGCGGCTGTGGGATCGGCGAAGAGGCTGTCGATGTCGTCCTGGGCCAGGAGGCTGTCCCCGGTGGCGGCCGCTGGCTGGTGGGCGGTGGCGGCTGGCGCCGGGGAGGGCTGTACGGAGTCGAGGAGGGCATCGAGGACGTCCTGGCTCAGCTCGACGCTGGCCTCCCGGGCAGGCGGGCTTTCCGGCGCGGGCTCGGGATCGGCGAAGAGGCTGTCGATGTCGTCCTGGGCCAGCAGACCGCCAGTGGTCGCCGGTGCCGCCGTCGGCTCGGGATCCAGACCGGCCAGCAGATGGTCGATGGATGCCTGGTCCAGCTCCAGGGGCTCTTCAACGCCGCCATTGCCCGGGGCTGGAGGCTTGGCCGTGGCTGGACTCATGGCCGCTCAACCCCGGTGGCGGCCAGATGCCGGTAGATGGTCGCATCCAGGGGGGAGGCAGCCAGGGCCCGGTAGACAGGTCGTGACATCTCCACCGCGAACACCCGGGAAAGGCGGCGGCCGTGGCTGTTCACCGCGGTGAGCTGGATCCGCAGCTGGCCGTCCACCTCAACCAGGAGTCCGTCCACCCGCTCGTTCCGCTGCCAGCTCCAGTTGCCGTGGGTGCGGGTATTGATCTCGGCCTGCAGCTGATCGGCCAGGAGCAGCCCCAGCTCGCTCACCCGGGGGCGTCCCACCTCGGCCAGGAACAGGAAGGGGGCGACGTCCACCGCGTTGCTCTTGAAGAATCCCTCCAGATGGTGCCCAGCCTCGGCAGCCACGGCCATCACCAGCTCAAGCACCGAGCGGTAGGCCGCGGGCAGAGGAAGCGCGCCGGCCACGGCGCTCTCGCTGGCGGCTGGCAGGGCAGGCGCGGCCTCGGTCGCCGGTGTGTCCTCGCTGCCAGCCGGGCATGGGCCGGCCACGGCCAGAATGAGACCCAGGGCGAGTCCGATCGGCAAGAGGGGTCGACCGCTGACGGCGAGCAGACAGAGGCGCCGCCTCATGGCATGGCCTTCAAGGAGACGGTGAAGGGGGGCTCGGAGCTGCGGCACAACACCAGGATGTCCCGGGACAAGGGCAGCTCGTGGCGCCAGGAGGCGGCTACCCGCCCGGTGCGCAGCTCCACCAGCCGGCCCTGCAGGATGAGGGCCTTGCGGGTATTGGAGAAGGTGGAGAGCACGGCGTAATCCACCGCCGGCTCCGGGTGGGCCAGCTCGCCGACGTTGCGGCTCAGGATGAATTCACCGGTACGGGGCACCACCAGGATCTCCCGGCCGAGCCGCAGCTCCTGCACGCGGAGGCCCCGGTCGGCAAGGTCCGTGAGCAGGTACTCGGCCACCAGGCGGCCGAGCTCGGTCTCCCGCTTGAGATCCGCCAGCGGCACCGCCACCACCACCGCCAGGGTGGCGGCCAGGGCGCGCTCCCCCTCTTCCAGGAGCTGGTAGTAGACCCGGCCGGCGGCCTCCCGGCTGAAGCTGGCCAGCTGGGCCGGGAGCTCCGTCGGCTGATCGGGCTCGGGGAGGTACCGGTAGACGCTGTTCACCGCCCCGGCCGGGGCTGATCCCCAGGCCACAGCCATGGTCAAGCCAATGCCCAGCCCAAGGCCCCTCCAGCTGATCCGTCGCATCGTGCCCCTCCCTTACGAAGCAAATTAGAAGACAAGACGCTTCATATAGATGTTCCCGGGCTGGGGCGCCGGGGTTACGGAACGGGTGTGCAGCAAATCGTCCACCAGGCTGTTGTGGGGGAAGACCGCCTCCGCACTGGCCAGGACCGTTGCATCCCGCATGTCGACCAGGCGGACATGAACGAACACCCCGTCAGCGGTGGCCAGATAGGTGCCAGCCAGCAGGGTGCCCGCCTGGACCGCGCCGTCGAGCTCGGCCAGGCGCCGGGACAGGCCGAGCTCGCCGCCATCGTCCCGGACGAGCACCGAGGTGGTCTTGCGCAGCTCCACCGGGGTGAGTCCCCGGCGCTGCAGGGCGCCCATGAGCTGCTCGGCCAGGATCCGGCCAAAGCTTGAGGTGTGGTCCAGGCGGTCCAACTCCACAAAGGTGGCGACAATGCACGGCCCTTCGGCCAGGGAGAGATCCGCCTCCGGATAGCTGGCCACCAGGTCGTCGGCCAGCCGGCTGACGGCCAGGGAGATCTCCCGCGGATCGGGCGGGGTGGGCAGCGGCGCGGGGGGGGGGGGGGGGAGGGGGGGCCCCCGCGCCCC
>JBFMBH010000056.1 GCA_040755095.1 Thermodesulfobacteriota bacterium | reverse complement strand
TAAAGGCCAAGCCCTGCGGGCGGCTGCGCCGGCCTTTACAGCCACCCCCTGCCGTGCTCATGGGGAGATAGTCGACGGCGCAGGGGCGCCGACCTGGCCATTATCCTCTGGCGAGGGGCTGGTTGAGAACCAGCCATCCCGAGCAGTATGGCGCCCCTTCGCCTCAGTGGGGCGGTCGAGATCCCAGACTGAGTCGGGGCAGCGCCGGGCCGCTGCAATGGCATGGGGTGACCAGCTTAAATTCAGGGAAAGACTGTCTTGACAATGGGGTCCACCTCATGACGCTCCCACCGAAGATCGTCGTCGGCGTCGTACTCGGCTTCTTGTTCATGTTCGGGGCACTCTATGTTTGGCCAGGCTGGAATGTGTTTCGCAGTCTCCGGAAGGCCAGCAAGGCGCTGGCCTCGCTGCCTGCCGGCGCGGGCGTGGTGGAAAAGCACGTTGTCGAGGGAGCGCTGAGGCATGACGCTCTTCTGCTCCACGTCTGGCAGGAGTACGCCCACACCTTGCACCACCAGAAAGAACGTATCGACGGCGAGGAACGCCTGAAGGCGCTGCGGGCCACCGCTCCGGCCGAGATGTTCTTCAACCCGGCCACGGTGGTGGATGTTCGGCTGCGGACCGAGTTCTTCAAGCACCTACCAGGGATTCTGACGGGCATCGGCATCATCGGCACGTTCTGGGGGCTGATCCATGGCCTGCAAAGCTTCAATGTGGACACCGACGCGGCCACCCTGCAACGAAACCTGGGGCTGCTCCTGAACAGCGTCAAGGAGGCCTTCCTGGCCTCCGGCGTTGCCATCGGCATCGCCATCATCGTCACCCTGCTCGAAAAAGGCCTGCTCAACTGGTGCTACAGCTGGCTCGATGCGGTGACCCAGGCCATCGACGGCTTCTACGAGGCCGGCGCTGGCGAGGAGTACCTGGCCAGTCTCGTGCACTCCGCGGAGGAGAGCGCCACCCAGACTCGGCAGCTCAAGGACGCCCTGGTCAACGACCTCAAGGCGCTTCTGGACAACTACTCGGCCTCGCTGGGCCAGGTCTTCCGGGAAAGCCTGGCCAGCCACTCCCGGGAGCTGATCGACGCCCAAGGTACCGGCCACAAGGAAATGGCCAGCGCGGTCGGGGAAGCCCTTGCCGAGCCCATGCGGGCCATCACCTCGGCCACGCGCGCCCTCGGCGGCGATCAGAGCCAGGCCGTGGGTGACCTGCTCAGCGCTGTCCTGGCCAAGCTCGAATCCACGTTTGGCGGCCAGATGGGGAACCTCAACGACCTCATGGAGCGCAACGCCACCATGATGCATGACCTCCAGGAAGGATTCCGGAACCTCCTGGCTGGGCTCAAACAGACCAGCGACACCACCAGTGCCGACCTTGGCCGCCACCTGCAACAGGTGATGGCCGACCTGGAATCCCGGCAGGAGCGCATGAACGGCGCCATCCTCAATCTGGTGGACCAGATGCGCGCCACGGCAGAACAGGAGCGGGGCCAAAGCGAGGCTCGGCTGGGCGAGATGCTGGCCAGCCTCACGGGCACGGTGGAGCGACTCATGAACGACCTTGCTACCCAGCGCCAGGCCCTGGGCGAGGCCGGCCAGCAAGGGCTGGCCGAATTGCAGCAGGGCCTGGCCGGGCTCATCGAGGAGGTCCGGGCCGCAAGCCGCAACGCCGGAACAGCATACGAGGCAGAGCTCAAGAGGCTCCTGGAATCGGCCGGCGAACGGCAGCGCGAGCTGGGTGCGGAGGTGCGCAGCCTGGTGGAGGAGATGCGCAGCCAGCAGACGGCGCAACAGCATGAAGCAACGGCACACCTCCAGCAGGCCCTGGCCAGCATCGCGGCCCTGGTCAAGGAGACGGGCCAGAAGAGCGTCGAGCGGGAAGAAGCCCGGGCCGAGTCGGACGCCCTGCGGAGCGCCCGACTCGATCTGACGGTCGATAAAGCCCTGAGCCGCTTTGCGGAGCAGACCACCACCCTGGCCGAAAAGGTCCTCCAGGGGGTGGAGGCCATGCAGGCGACGGTCGCCAGCCTGGAACGGGTCACGGTCAAGGGCTCCTCCGGCCTCAACGACGCCGCGGACCAGATGCTCAACACCGCCGTGGAGCTGGAAAACGCCGGCAGGCAGGCGGCCGGCACCCTGGACCGGGTCGCCACGATCCAGGCCGAGATTGCCGCCACGGCCCAGGGCCTGGCCAGCGCCAGCCGGCCGCTGCAGGAGGCGATTCGCGGCTATCAGGAGCAGCAGGCGCAGATCACCCGCCTCCTCGACACCCTGCGCGGGCTCATCGAGGAGGCCAATTCCCGCGCCGGCCTCAGCCAGGGTCTTGTGGCCGACATGCGGCGGCTGGTGGACGACGCCCGGCTGCTGCAGACCGAGGCCAACCAGTATCTGGCCAAGGTCAACGAGGTGCTCCAGACCGGCTTCGACAGCTTTGCCGACGCGGTCACCAGGAACATGGGCAAGGCCCAGGCGGAGCTCGACACGGGACTGTCCAAGGCGGTCGGCATGATCTCCTCGCAGGTGGCCGAGCTGGATGCTGCCCTCGGCCAGCTTGTCCGCGCCGCCAGCCGCCGTGGGTGATGAGCCATGTTCGGCATGCATCCTGCCCCGGCCCGCCGCAACCGTGATGAGGGGGAAAAGCCCTTCTGGATCTCGTACTCGGACCTCATGACTGCCCTCATGGTGCTCTTCCTCGTGGTTATGAGCGTGTCACTGCTCATCATCACCCGGGAGCTCCTGAAACGGCAGGAATCCCTGGAGGCCGTCAAGGTCGAGATGGATGCCCTCAAGGAGCGCCGCGAGACCAGGGCCAAGGCCATCCAGGGGGTGATGATCGCCCTGGACGAGGTCGTCCACAAGGATTTCACCGGCCAGATCCGGATCATCCACGACCGCCACGCCATCGATTTCGGGGAGCGGGCCCGTTTCGCCCACAACGACCACCACCTTTCCGCCGATGGCGGGCAGCTGCTGCGGGATTTCGTGCCGCACCTGCTCGCCGTGGTGGACACCCGGGAGGCCCGGCTGTGGTTCCGCCGGGTGGTGGTGGAAGGGTTCACAGACACCGACGGCTCCTACCTCTACAACCTCAACCTCAGCCTCAAACGGGCCCAGAGCGTGGTCTGCGCCCTCATGGAGGACGGGGGGCCGCAGGCCCCGGGGTTGACGCCCGACCAGAAAAGACGGGTGATCGACCTCTTCCTGGTCGGCGGCTTCTCCTTCAACTCGGCCCGGGCCTCCAAGGAGGAAAGCCGGCGGATCGAGCTGCGTCTGGAGTTCCAGGGGCTGGAAGAGGAGTCGGGCTGGCAGGAGGCAGAACGTTCACCCTTCCCCCTGGAGAAGATCGGCAAATGCCAGCTCGACTGAGACCTTCACCCCTGAAGAGCCTACAGGGGCATTTTGCGGCCCGCCTGGCGGAGTTTCAGCGCCAACCGCCACCGTTTGGGGATGCGGCCGCCATCCGGAAGGTGCTCCCGGAGATGGCCAAGCGCGCCTCCGGTGGCCAGGGCGCTCCCCCCCGGGACCGCCTGCAGGAGGCCGCCCGGCTCGTCTTCACCCAGGGCCCGGAGGCCGCCCTCGACACCCATTTCCGCTATGTCTGCTGGGGGCTTCGCGAGCCTCGGGGACAGCCTCCCCGCTCTATCCTGGACGACCTTCCCCTGTTGACACGCACCGCCGCTGCCATCGAAGCGGCCGCCCGCCGGGAGCCCATCCTGGCCAGGGACTGGCGCGGCCTCCTGGATGCGTACTTCCGCTGCGACGTCAACCACGGAAGTCATCGCCGGCTGCGCGAGACCTTGGCGGTCACCCTGCCCCGGGTACGCCGGGGCGGCTTCGTTCCGGACTGGCTGACCCTTCTTGATGCCCACCCCGACCTGCTCGGCGACGCCCCCACCCGGGCATACGCCGAAGAGGTGCTGGCCGGCCGGACCGCGGTGGTGGACCGGCTGCGTGTTGTCCTGGGGATTCCCCCGGAGTCCTGGTTCTGGCGGACCCTGCTTCTGGACCAGGTGGCCACGGTCTGTGCACGAGACGGTGCCCGCTTCCGGATCGGCATGGAAGCCCTCCTGCCCCAGTTGGCGGAAAAACAGTATGACCTGGTGCGGGACAGGGCCCTGGCGCGCTTCCTGGATCGGTACCAGCAAAGCCAGGAGCGTGCCAAGGCGCATACCGGCCTCAAGGATGCCGCCCTTCGCTGGTGGGGCAGCCCACACCTCCTCAGGAACAGCAGGTGGGGCCTGGTTCGTCCGGAGACCAAGAAGATGGTCGGAAGCTGGCTGACCGTCCAGGCTCTCCACGACTTCTTCCACCTCCTGCAGGAGGACCGCCGGGCAGACGAACGACGCCTGCGCTTCTGGCTACGCTACCAGCAGTCCATCGAGTCGTTCCATTTCGCCCTGGGGCCACTCGTCCATGACAGCCATGAGCCGGACTACAAACGTTTGAGGGACGCCTACCGGGAGCACTTCTCCAAACTTGAGAGCGCCGGGAGTCCCCGCAACAACGCCTTCATCCTCGGCTTCGGTGGCTATTCCATTGTCGAATTCGGCGTCACCGGCCACGCGTGCTACTGCTACCGCAGGGACAACCTGCCCTTTCAGTTTGATCTTGGACACCAGTCCATCGCCTTGCCCGAGCTGAAAAGCCCCTTCAAGATGGAGTGCCGGCTCGTCCACATGGGCGAATGGGAACTGAATTTTGCCCGTGAGCTTGCGCAACGCGGCATATCCCCTGACCCGGGGGCATCCCCGTTGGTGGCAGACGCCAGGCAGAGCACCTGGCGGCCCGTAGGGCATCCCGGCCCCACGGGAGAAACGATGCCACGCTTCGCCGAGGCGCCCGCAGGCCTCGATGCGCTTATCCAACATGTCCGGCAGCGAGGCATCCCAGTCGATGACGGCCGGCCGCGCAGCGTCCTGTGGGTCAACCACCTGCCCGATGGGGATGAACTGGCTCGGCTGCTCAAGGCCCATGGCTTCCGGCACTACGCCGCACGTGGATGGTGGAGGTATTAGGTGATGCCTTTCTGGTACGAGGGGAACAGGCCGGGGGCACCAGGGCAGAGTGACCTGCAGCTGCAGCACGAAGAGGGTGGACTCGCCTTTTCCGCCCGTGGCTGCGACCTGTCTGGCGATGTCCGAGCGTGGTGGCTCGATCCCGGCCAGTTCCGCCGATGGGAGCTGGTGGCGCTGCTGGGGCAGCTCGTTGACGAGGGCCTGGCCGCCCCTTCCCCCGACGGCAGTCTGGTGCTCCTCGGCTGGGAGGACCTCTTCCAGGTGCTCGCCTCTCCGGACTACCCGGGGGTGGACCGCCTGCTCGGTCTGCCCCCCAGCGCCAATCTGACCATGGCGCTCAGCGCCCGGGGCAGCGTGGCGGATCCGGAGTTCGCGGTCCATCTCGAATGGCGGGACGCCCGGAACAGGCCGCTGGGCTCCAGCCCAACCCGTCTGGGCGCGATAATCACTGTGGCCAGGCAGCAGTATCTGCTCCCCGCCCGGGGTTGGCGACTGGCCGAGGCGGTCCACAGCTTCCACCGCCGCAGCGAACGTTCCCAAGCCGCTCAAGAACGGGAATGGGCACGCCTCCGCCGGCTGGCGACCGAGGCCGGCGCCCGTCTCGATCACTACCTGGAGCGTACGGTCATCCTCACCGCCGACAGGCTGGACCTGGGCTTGCGCCGGGTCGATGTGGGGGAGACGGCGGTGGTGGAGGTGACTCCCCGGGTGCGGGAGGCCCCTGACCATCTGTGGCTCACCGCCTTCGACCGTTTCAATACTGTTCAGGAGCACTATGACCTCTTGGCAAACGACGGCTCCCTCATCCGGGTGCTGGTGGAGCCGGACGCCCGGGCGGTCCTGACCGAGATCAAGCGCCTGCCAGGCCGCCGGGTTGCCGGCGCCCGGGCAGAGGCCTTTGTCCGCAACCCGTACGCCCTCTTGGGCGAAGCCATGGCCACGGTCGTACCGCCGGCGGCCTTCGAGGCGGCCCGGGACGAGGCGGGGATCCTGTTTTACGATTTCCACTGCACGGCCCGGCGGGAGGCCGATGGCCGCATCCAGGCCCTGCACGTCACGCCCCAGGCCCGGGATGCCAGTTCTTCACCCCTGCCGGACTTGGAGCTGGCCGACCGGGCCTCGGCGCGTGCCTTTGCCGACACCCTCGACCAGGCCATAGGGAGCCGGGCGCCGTGCTTCCGCTGGGCAGGCCGCACCCTGGAGCTGCGAGGCGACTCGGTGGACCACCTGCGGCAGGTGCGGGCCTGGCTTTGTTCGCCCTGGGTCGGCGAGCCGCTGGTCTCCTGGAATGGCCTGCTCGATCTGAGCCGATATGCCGAACGGGTGGATGGCGTCGGCGCCCATCGGCCCCAGTATGTCCCGTACCTGGTGGCCCAGGACCAGCGCGGGCCGTGGCTGCCGGAAAGCCTTGAGGAGGCGATTGTGTACACGGCCCCAAACGGGGAAACCGTGCTGGCGCCTACGGGCACCGGGCAGCTTGCCGCCTTGCGGCAATGGCTGGCCGCGGCGCCCGCGCCAGAGGACCACTTCACGCCCAGGGACTGGCCGGAGCCGGTGAGCAGACAGGAGGCGGAGCGCCTGCTGGACGTTCTCGGACGTGCCAAGGCCCAGCCGCCGGCACCACCAGCCCCCTCCCCTCCCGCCGATGGCTCGCCCGAGGCCGCTGCCCGGGCGGAGCGGCAGACCATCCTCATCAAGCAGAACGTCCTTCAGCTTGATCACCTGGAAAGCCGGGCGGAGCGCCTGGCCTTCGCTGCCGCTGCCTGCCAGGCGGAAATTCCGGGTTGGCTGCGGCCCGAGATGCCCTTGAAGGAGCACCAGCGGGTGGGCCTTGCCTGGCTCCAGCATCTGTGGCGCCATCGCACATCCCAGGGCGTGCGCGGCGCCTTGCTGGCGGACGACATGGGCCTGGGCAAGACCCTGCAGCTTCTGGCCTTCATCGCCTGGCATCTGGAAAAGGAGAGCCACCACGCTCTGCCGGCCCTGGTGGTAGCGCCGGTGTCGCTCCTCGACAACTGGCGGCAGGAGATCGACCGCTTCTTCGATCCCCGGCTGGGCCAGGAGGTTCTTCCTCTCTACGGGGCCCTCCTGCGGGAGCGCAAGCTGACCCGGCACGAGATGAGCGAGGTGGCGGGGCACGGGGTGCGCGGCCTGCTTCGCCCCGGCTGGCGGCACGACAAACGCCTGGTGCTCACCACCTACGAGACCCTCCGGGATCTCGAGATCTCCCTCGCCCAGGAGCCCTGGTCCATCGTGGTCTGCGACGAGGCCCAGAAGATCAAGACCCCGGGTGCCCTCATGACCCATGCAGCCAAGGCGCAGAATGCGCTGTTTCGCATCGCCTGCACCGGCACGCCGGTGGAAAACTCCCTGGCCGATCTGTGGTGCCTGTTCGACTTCATCCAGCCGGGGCTGCTTGCCGCCTTGTCCACCTTCTGCCGCGCCTACCGCCGCCCCATCGAGACGAAGAGCGAGGACGAGAGGGCCAGACTCGATGAGCTGCGGCGGCTGATCGAGCCCCAGGTGCTGCGGCGGTTGAAGGACGACATCGCCGATCTGCCGCCGAGGCAGGTGGAAGAGACCGGCAAGCGTCTCCCCCTGTCCACATGGCAGCGGCAGCTCTATGGCCAGGCGGTTGCCGAGGCCCGGGGCACCGCCCCCGCGGCAACCGCCGCGCCCAGGGCCAACACCGCCATCCTGGGCCTGCTCCACCGGCTGCGCTCCATCTGCGCCGAGCCCCGGGAGCCGGGAACAGCCCCGGACCTGCGGCTGCCCATGCGGGAGCATTGCGCCAGGTCCCCCAAGCTGGACTGGCTGCTCCGGGAGCTGGAGGCCATCCGCCAGCGGCAGGAGAAGGCGATCGTCTTCACCGAATTCCGTGACCTGCAGCGGGCCCTGCAGCACCGGATCCGGGAACGCTTCGGCTTCTCCCCGGCGATCGTTAACGGCAGCACCAGAACCGGCGAGGACGCCGGGGAACAATCTCGGCAGCGCCTGATCGACAGCTTTCAGACGCAGTCCGGGTTCGGCGTCATCATCCTGTCCACCACGGCTATCGGCTTCGGGGTCAACATCCAGGGGGCCAATCACGTCATCCATTTCACCCGGGCCTGGAACCCGGCCAAGGAGGACCAGGCCACGGACCGGACGCACCGCCTCGGCCAGACCCGCACGGTCCATGTCTACTACCCCACTGTGCATGCCGACGACTTCGAGACCTTCGAGGTGAAGCTGGACGCGCTCCTGGAGCGGAAGCGGGCACTGGCCCGGGATATGCTGAACGGCGCTGCCGAGATCGCGATCAGCGAATGGGCTGGGCTGCGGGCCCCGAACGGCGGCGAGGCCGTCCCCCGGACCCGCCTCACCACTGACCTCCTGGCCCGCCTGGATCCGCAGGCATTCGAGCGGCTCTGCCGCCAGCGCCTGGAGCGCGACGGCTATACGGCCAGTCTGACCCGGCCCACCGGCGACTGCGGCGTGGATGTGGTGGCCTTCCGGGGCTGGGAGGGCGTGCTGGTCCAATGCAAGTCCAGCGTCCAGGAGCGCGCCCTGGGCTGGGAGGCGGTGCGGGACGTGGTGGCCGGCGCCGGCGCCTACCGGCGGCAGTACCGGGAGACCACCTTCACCCTGGTGGCCGCCACCAACCAGGCCTTCAACGCCGCCGTGGCCGACAAGGCCCGCCAGCACGAGGTGCAGCTGTGGCAGCAACCGGAATGGGTGGAATGGCTGGACCGGGAGCCGGTGTACCTGGATGAACTGGACTGAGACCGCTGGCGCCGTCAAGGGGGAGGCCCGCGGCAAGCCACTTCCCTGCCCCCCCGCTTCTCTGGTAGCATCGGCGTGGTCTACGGTGGGGCTCCTCCATGGCGACTTGCGCTGCCGCTGGTGCCCATCGTCTTGCACAACGGCCGCCGGCGTGATCGAGCTACGGAAAGGAAGAAGCCATCGACCGGACAGGCTCCCAGGACAGGCGGTGCAGCATGAACGATTGGCAATGGAATGGCTCACGGTGGTGGAAGTTCGATTTCCACACCCACACACCAGCATCCGATGACTACGGCAAAGGCCCGAGCCAGAGCGAGGTGAAGAGGCGCACACCGAAGGAATGGCTTCTTGACTCCATGCGCGCCGGGATCGAATGCGTGGCGATCACCGACCACAACAGCGGGGCATGGATTGACCGACTCAAGGAAGCCTTGTCGGAGCTGGAGAAGGAAGATCACGCCGACTTCCGCCCTGTGCACCTGTTCCCAGGGGTTGAAATCTCGGTGCACGGCGGCATTCACCTCCTGGCCATCCTGGGATCCGAAAAATCGACTGCGGACATTGACAGCCTCCTGGGCGCCGCCGGCTTCACCGGAACAAAGGGATCCAGTGACGCGGTCACCACCAAGTCGTTCGTGGAGGTGGCCCGCGCCGTTGTCGCTGCCGGCGGCATTGCCATTCCCGCCCATGTTGACGATGTCAACGGCCTCTTCAGACAGACCGGGACGACTTTGCAGCAGGCACTTGCCTGCGACGACGTCTTCGCCATGGAGCTCCTGGATACCTCCTCAGCGCAGCCTTCGTCCGGAGTCGGCAGGAAGCGCGGGTGGGCGGAAGTGCTGGGATCGGACGCGCATCATCCCCCGGGAGAGCCTGTCCAGAACCTCCCTGGCCGTCGCTTCACCTGGGTCAAAATGGGATCGCCCAGTATTGAAGGATTACGGTTGGCGCTCCTCGATGGCGCGCTTTCAGTCCAGCGCTCCGACAAGACGCCGGGCGACCCCAACGACCATGCCGCCCTGGCGCTGGAAGCCATCGAGATCGCCAATGCTCGCTACATGGGCCGCCCACAGCCGTTCGCCATCACCCTCAACCCTTGGCTGAATGCCATCATCGGCGGCAGGGGCACCGGCAAGTCGACCCTGATCGAGCTCCTCCGTATCGCCCTCCGGCGGGTCGATGAGCTGCCCGATGACCTGAAGCCGGAATTCGAAAAGTATCGACGGATCTACTCGGGTCGAGAGGATGGCGGCTTGTTGACGGACGATACCGCGATCAGGGCCATCTACCGCAAGGATGGAACGAGATTCAGGATTCAGTGGAGCCCCGACGGCGCGCTGGATCCCATCCAGGAAGACAGCGCGGGCACCTGGCAGCACGCCGAAGGCGATATCCGGCAACGCTTCCCCGTGCGCCTGTACAGTCAGAAGCAGATCTTTCAGCTGGCGAAGACGCCGCTGGCCCTGCTGAAGATTGTCGATGACGCGCCAGAGGTCGGGCTCCGTTCCTGGAAGGAGCAATGGAACGTGGAGGAAAGCCGCTTCCTCTCCTTGCGTGCCAAGGCCCGGGAGCTGGAGGCGGGGTTGTCGGAGGAGCCGCGCCTGCGCGGGGAGCTCGACGACGTGAAGCGGAAGCTGGCCATCTTCGAGCAGGCTGGGCATGCCGATGTGCTGCAAGCTTTTCAGCGCCGGCGACGGCAACAGCAGGCGGTCGCCGCCTGGGAGAAAAGCTGGGAGGACGCGGGGGAGCGCCTGCGTCAAGTCGCGGCAGACCTCGTTCCCGATGCTCTTGAAGAAACGACCTTCGATGGAATCTCCCCGGAGGATGCACTCTTGCGCCAACTCTCCGGGCAGGCGTGCGGCCGCCTGGATGCCATCCGCAAGACGCTGGGCGATCTGGCCTTGCAGGCGGATCGGGCTCTCGCCGACTGGCGGACGGCCAGGGACGAATCCTCCTGGACAACAGCAGCCCAGGCCGCTGTCCAGGCCTATCAGGATCTGCAGGAAAGGCTGCGCCGGGAAGGTGCCGGTGATCCTGCTGCCTACGGCGAGCTCGTGCAGCGGCGGCAGACCATCGAGCAACGACTCAAGGATCTGGATGATCGCAAGAGACAGGTCACGGAATTGACCGATCAAGCGGCAGCCAGCCTGGAGCAGCTTCTCATACTCCGGCGGAAGATCACCGCGTCTCGCAAGACCTTCCTCGACCAAGTCTTGCGGGACAATGCCTATGTCCGCATCCAGGTGATTCCCTACGGTGCTCAGGAGACGGTCGAAGCTGAGCTCCGCGGGCTCTTGCAGCGGGAAGGTGGCGGCTTTGAAAAGGACATTGGCGCGCCAGGCGCGGAGGGGCTTCTCGGACGTCTCTACGGAAGAGGATTCGGCTCTGGAGACATCGAGCAGGCCCTTGCAGACCTGAAGGAGCGGGTGCGGCGGATCGCCTTGAGCCCTTCCGAGGCCGCGCCGGTGGCGGATCTGCGCTTTGCCAGGCATCTGGCCAAGCTCCGCCCGGAATCCCTTGATCGTCTCGACCTGTGGTTTCCCGAGGATTCCCTGGATGTTCAGTACAGCTCCACGGGAGACCGGAAGTCCTTTCGGCCGATTCAAGAAGGGTCGCCCGGGCAGAAGACGGCTGCGCTGCTGGCCTTTCTGCTTTCCTATGGTGAGGAGCCTCTGGTACTGGATCAGCCGGAAGACGATCTGGACAATCACCTGATTTATGACCTGATTGTCACGCAGTTGCGGGAGGTCAAGCGGCATAGACAAATCATCGTCGTAACGCACAACGCGAATATCGTCGTCAACGGCGACGCCGAGCTGGTGGTTGCCCTCACGGCGCGGGGCGGACAGACGAAGACGGAGTGCGTGGGCAGCCTTCAGGAACGAACCGTCCGGGATACGATTTGCAGTATCATGGAGGGTGGCCGCAACGCCTTCGAGCAGCGCTATCGCCGGATTGCATTGGAGGGGAAACATGTTCGATAGTCCGGAAGAGCTGCTGCGGAAGATTCGCCTTGGTGAAGACACTTCGCTTGAGCTCAAGACCGTTCGCTTCCGAGGCCACCGGGTTTCCGAGCCGAAACGCGATGACCTTGCGGACGAGCTGGCTGCCATCGCCAATACTCGCGACGGTGTCCTGGTGCTCGGCGTGGATGACAAGACACGGGAAATCGATGGCCTGTCGGCCGCCCATCTCGAAGCTGCAGAACGTTACATCTACGAAATCTGCAATGAAAGCATCAGGCCACCGGTTCTGTTCCAGTCCTTCCGGCTGGAGCTTCCCGACAGCGCCGGTGTGCTCCGGCCCGTTCTCAAGGTGGATATTCCTCGCAGTCTCTTCGTCCATGAAAGCCCCGGGGGCTATTTGCATCGCCAGGGCAGCTCCAAGCGGAGGATGCCTCCGGAGTACCTCGCCCGGCTCTTTCAGCAACGCAGCCAGGCTCGCCTGATCCGCTTCGAAGAGCAGCCTGTCCCCCGCTCGGACATCGGCGACTTGGCGGAGGCGCTTTGGCGCCGGTACACGACTCGAGCCGATGAAGCCCCGGATGTTGTTCTGTGCAAGCGGAATATCTTGTCCAGGGAGGAAGGTGGCGCGATCCGCGCTTCCGTGGCGGGCATCCTTCTTTGTTGTGAGCGCCCTGATCGGTTCCTGCCCAACGCCTCCATCGAGGCTGTCCGCTACCGCGGCATCCACCAGGACTCCAACTACCAGACAGACGCCCGGAGGATCCATGGCCCGCTGGACGAACAAATCCGACAGGCGATGGGCTTTCTGAAACGCAACCAGACCGTTGCCGCCATCAAGGGGCCGCACCGCATCGAGCTGCCGCAGTTCAGCGAACGGGCGGTCTTTGAAGCGGTGGTCAACGCCGTGGCGCACCGAGACTATGCCGTTTCCGGCTCCAAGATCCGGTTCTTCATGTTCGATGACCGGCTTGAGCTCTATTCGCCGGGCGCCCTGCCGAATACCGTCACGGTTGACAGCCTGGCCTGGCGCCAATCCACGCGCAATGAGCTCGTGACCAGCCTGCTTGCGGAAACGCCTGTTGCGGAATCGATCGGCGAGGTGCGGCGGGGCTTCTACATGGAAAAGCGGGGGGATGGCGTACCGATCATCCTGCGGGAGAGCAAGAGACTCTCCGGCAAGGAGCCTCGCTATCGACTCATCGACGATTCCGAGCTGCTGCTGACCATCTTTGCCGCGGGGGCGGGAGACGAGCCCGCCGCTGCGGATCGAGGTGAATGAGCCTCAGGCCTCCCTTTTTCACTCAGGCAGCCTCGTCGCACGCGACGTCCAGGAGATGCAGCCATGATCACCCGGGTCACGGTCAGCCGGTTCAAGCAGTTCGAGGAGGAGGTTTTCGACCTCCGGGAGCACGTCATCCTGGCCGGGCCGAACAACTCCGGCAAGACCACCCTGCTGCAGGCCATCAAGACCTGGAACCTGGCCCTCCAGAAATGGGCGACCCAGAAGGGCACGGCGTCCAAGGCAAAAAAGCGCATCGGCGTGCCGATCACCCGCAAGGACTTCACCGCCATCCCGCTCCGGGAGATGAGCCTTCTCTGGAAGGACCGTGCCGTTTCCCAGCGCAAGGACGAGGGTGACGGCAAGGCGGGATTTCCCCGGGTGATGCGGATCATGCTGGACGGCACGGACCAGGATGGGCCATGGACCCTGGCCTTCGAGCTCCGCTACCAGAGCAGCGAGCAGATCTACGTCAAACCGGCCGAGGAGCATCTGGACCTGGTGCCGCGGGTCCTGGCCCAGTTCCGGGTCGCCCACGTGCCGCCCTTCTCCGGCATCGGCGCCGAGGAGACCCGTTACGATCAGCCGTACCAGGATCTGCTCATCGGCCAGGGCAAGGCGGGGGACATCCTGAGAAACCTCCTGCTCGAGATCCGCAGGCAGGATGAAGAAGGCCAGGCCTGGTCCGCCTTTGCCGGGGAGATCGAGGCCCTCTTCGGCTACCGGCTCCTGAGCCCCGAATACGAAGGCCGGCCGTTCATCCTCTGCGAGTACCTGCCTGGCATCCCCGCCGGCAGGGGGAAGAACGGCCTGGCCCCCCTCGATGTGGCGAGCGCCGGCAGCGGCTTTCATCAGGTGCTGCTGCTCCTGGCCTTCTTCCACGCCCGGCCGGCCACGGTGCTCCTTCTCGACGAGCCGGACGCCCATCTCCATGTCATTCTGCAGAAACAGATCTACAACCGGCTCCGGCAGATCGCTGCCGACCAGGGTTGCCAGCTCATCATCGCCACCCACTCCGAGGTGCTCATCAACAACACGAGCCCGGAGATGATCCTCTCGCTGGATGGCAAACCCCACCCCCTGGGCCACGACGCCGAGCGCAGCCAGGTGGTGGAGGCCCTGAAACGGCTCACCGCCATGGATCTGCTCCTGGCTGAGGCATCGCCCGGAGTCCTTTACGTGGAGGCCGAGTCGGACCGCGATCTCCTCGCTGCCTGGGCCAACGTCCTAGAGCACCCCATGGCCCGCTGGTTCGAAGGCAAGCCCTTCGTGCACCCCATGCAGGGCCGGCGGCCACGGGAGGCCCGGGAGCATTTCTTCGCTCTCAAGGCCGTGCAGGCAGGCCTTCGTGGCTACATGCTTCTCGATGGCGACAACCGGAAAACCCCGGACCACGAGCTTGTTGCCAGCAGCCTCCGCATCGACCGCTGGCAGCGCTACGAAGCCGAAAGCTATCTCCTCCATCCGGACGCCCTGCTCCGCTACGTGGAGCGGCAAGGTGGCGGCCCCCTCTTCACCCATCCCGCCAGGGAATACCTGCCGCAGCGCAACCGTACTTTACATTTAGTAAAACTGAATGCATACTACGCTTCTATGATCGACAGACCCTTCTGGCGGGAACGGATCGAAGCCGCTTGGCGTGAAGCGCCCATCGCCTGGCTGTGCGGTGTGCGCCGGTCCGGCAAGACCACGCTGGCTGAAGGCCTCGGGGCCGACATCGTGGAGTACGTCAACTGCGATCTCCCCGCGGTGGAGGATCGGGTCAGCGACCCCCAGCTCTTCTTCCGCTCCTGCACCAGGCCGGTGGTCGTCTTCGACGAAATCCACCAGCTCCGCGACCCCTCGCGCCTGCTGAAGATTGGCGCCGACCTCTTCCCTGCGCTCAAGATTCTTGCCACCGGCTCCTCGACGCTGGCGGCAAGCAGGAAGTTCCGCGACACCCTGACGGGCCGAAAGCGCACCGTCCATCTGCTGCCGGTCCTGTGGGACGAGCTGGCGGCGTTCGGTGCGCCCCTGCCCCAGCGGCTCTTTCTCGGAGGGCTCCCTCCCGCTCTTCTGGCGGACGTCAAGCGGCCGTCCTTCTACCGGGAGTGGCTCGATTCGTTCTTTGCCCGCGACATCCAACGGCTCTTTGGCTTTCGGGACATGAACCGCTTCAACGCGTTCTTCGAGTATATCTTGCGCCAGAGTGGGGGGCAGTTCGAAGCCACGAGAGCCGCCGCGGCTCTGGGCATCAGCCGTCCCACGGTGGAAAGCCATCTGCGCGCCCTTGAGATCACACACGCGGTGGCGGTGGTCCGGCCCTTTCACCGCGGCGGGCAGAACGAGATCGTCAAGATGCCGAAGGTGTACGGCTTCGATACCGGCTTCGTGGGGTTTGCGCGAGGCTGGGACCCGTTGCGGGCCGAGGATCTCGGCGTCCTGTGGGAGCACCTGGTCCTGGAGCATCTGCAGGCGCTGCTGCCAGACAGTCCCGCCCGCTATTGGCGCGACAAGCAGGGCCGCGAGGTGGATTTCGTCCTCACCCGCCGCCGCGACGAGGTGGATGCCGTCGAGTGCAAATGGAGCGCCGACGCCTTCGATCCGTCTGGCCTTCAGGTGTTTCGCAGCCACTACCCGGGCGGGAGGAGCTACCTCGTAACCCCCTCGGCTGAGCCGCCCTACGACAAGCGGTACGGCGGGCTGACCGTGCGGGTCTGCACGCCTTCGGAGCTCCGGGACACACCTCGCGGGATCGACGTTGCCCCGGTGCCCTGAGCACGGGGGCTCCTTCCCCCGAGGCCGCCAATGGCCGACCGCCGGCTCCGCTCACTCCTCCCGGTCGGTGTGCGGGGCAAGTGTGAAGACGAGCGTCCGGGTGGGCCGGATGACGATCCGTCGCTCCACCTGCGGCAGGGGGTGGGCCTCCTCCCCGGGGGCCAGGCCATCCAGGAAGGCCACCTCCTCCACCGCCTCCGCCTCGCCCAGGACCTGCAGGCCGTCGTCCGCGGCCGAATCCCAGGCCACCACCGAGATCCGCGGATTGGCGCTCAGATTGACCACGGTCTGCGGGCAGAACCAGGCGGTTACCGCAAGCCGGCCGTCGGCCCGCAGGGCCATCTCCTCGGCGGCCGCCAGATGCGGCAGGCCGGCGGCATCGGCGGTGGCGATGAAAAGATGCCGCATCCTCCTGGCCAGGGCTACCGCCCGGGCCGCCGCTTCTTCGATGGTGTGCATCCTACGGCTCCCCGATCGCGAGCACGATCTTGCCACGGGTGTGGCCGCTCTGGCTTAAGGCCTGGGCCTGGTGGATCTGGACGAAGGGCAGGACCGTCACCTCGGGCCGCACGACGCGGCTGTCGATGAGATCAGCCAGGCGGCCCAGCTGGGCGCCGCTGGGCCGCACCAGCATGTGCATGCCCCGCACCCCGGCTGCCGCCCCGGCCGGCACCACCGGCGGCGGTGGCAGGGTGGAGACCAGGATGCCGTGGGGCTTCACGAGCCGCCAGGAGCGCTCCCGGGTGTCGCCGGACAGGGTATCGAGGACCACGTCCACAGCCGGCACCTGCTCTTCAAAGGGGCCGGCCGTGTAATCCACCCCCTGGTGGACACCATGCTGGCGCAGAAAGTCCAGATTGCCCGCCGAGGCGGTGCCGATGACGTGGGCACCGGCCCAGTTGGCGAGCTGGGTGGCGAAATGGCCGACCCCGCCGGCCGCGGCATGGATGAGCACGCTCTGGCCGCGGCCGAGGCTGGCGATGTCGAACAGGGCCTGCCAGGCGGTGAGCGCCGCCAGGGGCACCCCGGCTGCCTCGGTATGGGTCAGGGTCTGGGGCTTGGCCGCTGCCTCCTCGACCTTGACCACGGCATACTCGGCCAGGGCGCCGGGCCGGGCCAGGGGGAGAAAGGCGAAGACCTCCTCCCCGGGCTCGAAGGCGGTCACGCCCGGGCCCACCCCCTCCACGATGCCCGAGAGGTCGAAGCCCGGGATGAAGGGCGGCCGAAAATCGAAAAAGTCCCGGAGATAGCCCTCCCGGATCTTCCAGTCCACCGGGTTGACCCCCGCGGCCCGCACCCGCACCAGGAGCTCGCCCGGTCCCGGCTGCGGCCGCGGCACCGTGGCCAAGGCCAGAACCGCCGCCGATCCGAAGCCGACCTGCTGCACCGCCTGCATCGTGGTCATGGCCGCCCTCCTCGCACGTTTTTCGGCCGCAGCCGGCGGCGCCCCACACGGCTGCCGGCCCTGGCCTCGTACGATCGATGTTACGGAAGCGGCTCCCGAAGTCAAGAGGGCGCCCTGCCGGCCGGCGACCGGGGCCAAGAAGGACCGGTAGGCCGAGCGGGGCCTCGATCAGGCCGGCAGGGTGAAGAGGAAGGTCGAGCCACCGGCCGGGCTGTCTTCGACCCAGATGCGGCCGCCGTGGCACTCCACCACCCGCTGGCAGACCGCCAGGCCGATACCGGTGCCAGCGTAGTGCTGGCGGCTGTGCAGCCGGGCAAAGATCTGGAAGATCTGCTCCCGATGCTCCGGTGCAATGCCGATGCCGTTGTCCTCCACCTTGAGGAGCCAGGAGTCAGGCTGGCGCTGGGCGGCGATGTGGACCCGGGGGGAGGTATCCGGGCGGCGGAACTTGATGGCATTGGTGACCAGGTTTTGCATCAGCTGGGCCAGCTGGGTGGCATCACCCTGGACCACGGGCAGCGGCTCACCGGTGACCCGGGCGCCGGTGTCCTGCACCAGTGCCTGGCAATTGGCCAGAACAGCGCTCAGCACCTGGCTCAAGTCCACCTGGGACGGCTCCCGGTTGTCCCGCCGCACCCGGGAGAAGACCAGAAGATCCCGGATCAGCTGGCCCATCCGCTCGGCGCCCTCCAGGGCATACCCGATATACTGCCGGGCCTTGTCATCGAGCTGCCCCTCGAAGCGCCGCGCCAGCAGGCCCACGAAGCCGCTGACCATGCGCAGCGGCTCCTGCAGATCGTGACTGGCCACATAGGCGAACTGCTCCAGCTCCCGGTTGGAGCGCTCCAGTTCCGCCACCAGCCGCTCCAGCTCGCGCTTGCTCGCCTGCAGCTCGGTGGTGCGCTCCCGGACCTGCCTCTCCAGATCTTCGTGGTAGCGGGCCAGGGCCTCGGCGGCCCGGCGGTGCTCGCGGCGCACCTCGGCCTCCCGGAGCTCCCGTTCCACCGCCGGCACCAGCCTGGCCATCCTGCCCTTGAGGATATAGTCGTGGGCCCCGGCCTTCATCGCCCCCACCGCGATGTCCTCGCCGATATTGCCGGAGACGATGATGAAGGGCAGATCCTGGCCCGTGTCGTGGAGGATGTCCAGGGCGTCGAGGCCGCTTAGGCGGGGCATGACGTAGTCGGAGATGATGACATCCCAGGGGCCCGCAGCCAGGGCCGCCTCCATGGCCGCCGCGGTCTCCACCCGCTCCCAGACCGGCTGGTAGCCACCCCGGCGCAGCTCCCGCAACAGGAGCAGCGCGTCGTCCTCGGAATCCTCGACGATCAGCACCCGCAGCTCTTTGCTCATGGCCCGTCGCTTTGCCGTCTGTTCGCGGCTCCGGCCGGCTCCGGCCGTCCCTCGCCCAGGGTGAAGAAGACGACCGTGCCCTGGCCCGGCTGGCTTTCGATCCAGACCCGGCCGCCGTGGCGGTCGATGATGCGCCGCACCGTGGCCAGGCCGATGCCGCTGCCGGCAAACTCCCCGGGCGAGTGCAGCCGCTGGAACGGCTTGAACAGCCGGTCGCTGTACCGCATGTCAAACCCGGCGCCGTTGTCCCGCACGAAGTAGACCCGCTCCCCGCCCTCGCCGGTCATCCCCACCTCGATCCTGGCCCACGGCTGCCGCTCCGTGAACTTGATGGCGTTGCCAACAAGGTTCTCCAGGGCCAGGTGCAGCAGCCGCTCGTCGGCGCCCACCTCCACCCCTGGGGCAATCACCAGCTCCACCTGCCGTGCCGGCCGATCCTGCAGAAGGCTGTTGGCAATCCGGGCCGCCAGCGCGCTCAGGCTTACCCGGCGGCGGCGGATACCGCTCCGGGTCACCTGGGACAGGTGCAGGAGGTCGTCGATGATCTGTCCCATCCGGGCCGCGGCGGCCAGCACCCGCTCCAGGGCGTCCTGCCCCTCCTCATCCAGCCGGCCGGCATGGTCTTCCTTGATGGCCAGACTGAAGCCGGCGATGCTCCGGAGCGGCGCCCGCAGATCGTGGGAGACCGAATAGGAGAAGGCCTCCAGCTCCCGATTGGCCACCTCCAGCTCCAGGACGCTCCGGGAGAGGTCCTGGTTGAGCCTTCTGACCTTCTCCTCGGCCATCTTGCGCTCGGTGATGTCCCGCGCCACGTGGACGGTGCCGGTCATGGTGCCGTCGCGGCCCAGGAGCGGGGTGGTGGTGACCAGAAAATCGCCGCCCAGCCTGGGGATATGGAGCTCGGCCTGGTGCTCCTGGCCGTCCTTGATGGTCTGGACATGGGGGCACAGCCCGGCCGGGGCACCGGTGCCATGCACGCAGGTGAAGCAGCGCTTGTTCAGGCACTGCTCTGCCGACAGTCCCAAACGCATGGCCATGGCCCGGTTGGCGCGCACGATCCGGTGCTCCTGGTCGAGAATGGCAATGAGATCAGGCACGGCGTCGAAGGTGCGCTCCCAGTCCTCCTTGGCCCGCAACAGCTTCTCCTCGGCCTCCTTGCGCTCGGTGATGTCCGAGAGGGTGACGATGGCCAGCAGCGGCTGGCCGTCCTTGTCCCGGGCCAGGGTGCCGCCGTAGCTGAACACCCGCTGCCAGGAGCGGTCACGCCGCCGCACCAGCACCTCCCAGCCGGCGAGCGTCTCGCCCCGGAGGATACGGGCGAGCGGCCAGTGCTCCAGAGGCAGGATGCCGTCCTGGGCGGTGGCCAGCTCGAAGATCGCCGTGAATTCAGACAGGTGGCGCCTGGCCTCCTCCAGGCTGCCAAAGCCGTGCATGGCCAGGGCGGCAGGATTCCAGTGGAACAGGTTGCCGGCCAGGTCGGACACCACCAGCCCTTCACTGAGGTGATCGATGATGGTTCGAAGCTTGGCCTCGTTCTGGCGCAGGGCCAACTCGGCCTCGGCGTGGGCGGCCCGCACCCGCAGGGCCATGATACCGTAGGCCAGATCGTCCGCCAGCTCGGTTAAAAGCTTCACCTCGCCGTCCGAAAACGGATCGTCCTCCCGGGAATAGATGCTGATCGCGCCAAAGACCCGGCCGGCAGCCCGGAGGGGAAAGACGATGGACGAGGCATAGCCGCGGCTCAAAGCCTGCTCGCGCCAGGGGGCGAAGGCCGGATCCGACCGGACGCTCCGGCAGACCGCCACCCGGCCGAGGCGGATGGCCGTACCGGTGGGGCCTTGCCCCCGCTCGTTGTCGGCCCAGCTGAGGTGCAGCGTGTCCAGGTAGCCGTCCTCGAGCCCGGCATGGGCCACAGGCCGCACGGTCTTGTCCGGGTCATCCTCGGCAAAGCCGATCCACACCATGCTGTAGCCGCAGTCCTCGACGATCACCCGGCAGACGTCCTGAAGGAAGCCGCCCTCGCCTTCGGCCCGGACCATGGCCTGCCGGCTGTTGCTCAGGGCCTGCAGGGCCTTGGCCAGCCGCTGGCGCTCCGCCTCGGCGGCCTGCCGCTCCTCCTCCCGCAGCTTGCGCTCCACCCAGACCGACAGCACCGGCGCGATGTGGTGGGCGATGGCCTCCAGGAGCTCCCGGTCCGCCTCGCGAAAGCCGCCCTCCCTGTTGGCCAGGTTCAACAGCCCCACCACCCGGTTCTGGA
Organism: Thermodesulfobacteriota bacterium; assembly: GCA_040755095.1. NCBI lineage: Bacteria > Pseudomonadati > Thermodesulfobacteriota > Thermodesulfobacteriota bacterium. The sequence goes on along the minus strand of JBFMBH010000056.1, from coordinate 3,178 downwards.
ACAGGATCGGCGCCGCCAGGTTGTTGGCAATGGCCACATGACCATCCGGCACCAGCGGCGGCTCGTTGCTGTACAAGGCCCGCCGTTCCGTGAGCGCCCGCGCCCACAGCCCCTTCCATTTCTCCGGCGGGTAGTGGATGCACTTGCCGGCCACCTCGCAGTCAGCCAGCAGCCGGGACAGGCTCGGGCAGACCAGATGCCCCTGGGCGTCGATATAGCCGAACACCCCGTGCCGGCTGGCCAGCGCTTCTTGCACCACCTCCAGGGCCTTGTCGAACAGCCGGTCGCCGGTCTCCTCCACGAACACCTGCAGGAGCACGGCGGCCAGCTGGGCGGTCCGCTGCCCCTGGCTGGTCTCCTCCAGCTCGGCAATGCGGGAGCGGAGTTGGGCGTTGGCGGCCTCCAGCTCCTGGCAGTGCTGGCGCTCGCAGGCCAGGTCCCGCTGCAGTTGCTCGCCGGCGGTCGTTTCGGCTGAGGTCTTCGGGGGGTCAGTCATGGGCACTCTTCCCCCGGGCCAGCCGGCAGACCGGGTTCAGGGCATCTGCGGGTCAGGCCGGGAAAAAGGAAGGGTGGGAGGCCAGCATCCCTTCGGAACAGGCTGCCGCACCGGGGGGGGACAGCCGGGGGGAATCGGCTCATGCGTATCAGGCCGGCAGAGCGGTGTCAATGACATAATCACCGGTCGCCGGCTGGGCTCCCACCGGGCCGCTGGCGCCCGGTGTCGATTTCGTTTGACGCCTCCCCGACCCCAGGGTAAATGGAAACGTCTTGTCCTGTCGAATCCGCCCATGGCCAGCCATCCTGCCGTCGAGCTCATCAAGGTCACCAAGCTCTTTCCGCCCGATGTCCATGCCCTGAACGGGGTGAGCCTCACCATCGGCCGCGGCGAGATGGTCTTCCTCACCGGCCCGAGCGGCGCTGGCAAGACCACCCTGTTGCGGCTGATCAGCCGCATGGAATCCCCCACCGCCGGGGTGGTGGAGGTGGGGGGCCGGGATCTGGCCACCCTGAAGCGCCGGGAGATCCCGGGGTTCCGGGAGCGCATGGGCATCGTGCATCAGGATTTCCGCCTCCTGGATCAGGCCTCGGCCTTTGCCAACGTGGCCATGGCCCTGGAGGTGAGCTACACCCCGCCGCGGGTCATCGCCCGCAAGGTGGGCGAGATCCTGGACGCCCTGGGCCTGGACGACAAGCTGGAGACGCCCGTGGCCAACCTCTCCCGGGGCGAGCAGCAGCGGGTGGCCATTGGCCGGGCCATGGTGCACGAGCCGGCGGTGCTTCTGGCCGACGAGCCAACCGGCAACCTGGATGCTGCCATGGGCGCGCAGGTGATCAGGCTTTTCGAGCGGCTCAATGCCGCCGGCACCACCATCGTCTTCGCCTCCCACGATGAGGATATCTACCGCCACACCCACCGCCGGGTCCTGTCCCTGGACAAAGGACGGCTGGTCCTGACCAACGAGCCCCTCTGCCCGGACCGTTCCCAGCGCTGCCGCCTGTCATGAGCGTCCTTTCCCACCTTTGGCGCCAGACCGGCAAGAGCCTGGCCCAGACCTGGCCCAGCCAGCTCTTGACCGCCATCAGCATTGGCCTGGCGGTGCTCTTCTTCGCTTTCTTTGCCCTCGTCTACCAGAACCTGCGGGACGCCGCCCTCCGTCTCCAGGAGGAGATCCAGCTGGTGGTCTACTTCGAGGCCGAGCTGCCCGCCGAGGTGCAGGAGCGCCTGGCGGCCGAGATCCAGGGCTGGGGCGGTGTCGCGCGGGTGGCCTATGTCTCCTCGGCCGAGGCCTTCGGCCGCCTGGCCACCCGTCTTGGCCCCGAAGAAGACATCCTGGCCGATCTGGACCCCGCCTTTCTGCCGCCGGCCCTGGAGGTCTACCCCCAAAGAACCCTGGAGGCCCTGGCCCGGCTGCCGGACCTGGCGGCCAAGCTTTCGCAGCTGCCCGGCAGCATCCGGGTCCAGGAGGGCTATGACTGGGTAGACCGCCTGAAGCGGGTGGTGAGTCTCGTCCGCCTGGTGCTGGTGGCCAGCGGCGTCCTTCTGGTGGTGACCGCCGTCTTCATCGTCTCCTCCACCATCCGCCTGGCCGCCCTGCGCCGGCAGGAGGAGATCGCCATCCTGCGCCTCCTGGGGGCCAGCGCCAGCTATGTCCAGGGGCCCTTCCTCCTGGAAGCCCTGCTGCAAGGGCTCCTGGGCGCGGGCTGCGGCATGGCCCTCCTGTACGCCGGCTTCCAGTGGCTCTTGGCCCAGGTGACCGGCCAGGGCCTCCTGCGCTTTCTGGACCTCCATTTCTTTCCTCTGGGACTGGCGGCCGGCTTCGTGGTGGCCATTGCCGGGCTGTGCACCCTGGGCAGCTTGTGGGCCGTGCGCGCCAGCCTGCGGCTCTGACCATGGCCCGCCGTCCCCTGCTGCCAGTCCTCCTGGCCCTCCTGCTGGTCGCCCCGCTGCCGGGATACGGCCAGGATGCCCCCCGGTCCAAGGAGGTCAAGCGCCGGCCGGCCAGCCGCGGCAGCCTGGACGAGCAGATCCAGAAGCAGCGCCAGCAGTCCCAGCGCCTGGCCGAGGAGATCCGCGGCCAAAAGGGCCGGCTGAAGACCAGCGAGCGCCGGGAGCACGACATCCTGGCCGATCTGGAGGGAATCGACCGGCGGCTCAACAACGAGCGCCGCCGCCTGGGTGAGCTGAAAGACGCCCTGGCCCGGCAGGAGAAGGCCCTGGCCCGGGAAGAGGCCGCGCTGGGCACCGCCCAGAAGGAGAAGGCTGCCCTGGCCAGCCAGGTGCAACGCCGGCTGGCGGTGCTCTACCGCACCGATCCGGGCGGCGTGCTGGCCGTAGCCCTGGCCAGCGCCAGCCTCGCGGACCTGTTGAGCCTGGAGGACGCCTTCCACGAGGTGGTCCGTTACGACCGCAACCTTCTGGCCTCCTACCGCAAGACCATCGCCAAGGTCGATGCGGCCCGGGAGCGGGCGGCCCGGGAGCGGGAGCGCGCCGCCGAGGCCGTGGCCCAGGTGGGCCTCCAGGAGCGGGCCCTGGCCCAGACCCGCCAGGACAAGCGCGGCCTTTTGGCCAAGGTGCGCACCGAAAAGGACCTCTATCAGCAGGCCCTGGGCGAGCTGTCGGCCGCGGCCGGCGAGCTGGAGGCCACCATCGGCCGGCTGCAGGCCGAGCAGGCGCGGC
>JBFMBH010000055.1 GCA_040755095.1 Thermodesulfobacteriota bacterium | reverse complement strand
ATCATAGAGCGGTTTCTCATGCCTTTCACCGTCTTTTTCGAAGACGATCTTCTCCGGCTGGATGGCAGCCACCCGGAGGTCGCCCAGGGATTCCCCTTCCCGCAGCCGGGCGAACTGCTGCTCGCCGGCCGGGCGGGAAGGCTCGGCCGCGGGCAGGGGCGGGGCCGGCAGCTGGCGGGAGCGCCGGCCCACCGGCGGGCGGGCCGGGGTGGGGGCAGCGGCCTGCTCGCTGTAGGCCACCAGGCCCAGCCGGGTGGTGCCGGCGATGATGGAGCCCTGGTAGACGATGCTGTCCAGGGCGATCTGGGGACCGGTTTCCGCCGGCGTGTCCTCCTCGGGCTCCTCCGGCAGCTCCACGCCCTCCAGGCTCCGCTCCTCGGTGAACAGGTAGTTGTGGAGCAGGTCCGGCATCGGCACCGGCACCTGGGGCTTGAGGCGGAAGTCCTGGGCCCGGGGCAGCCCGGCACCGGGCTCCGGCCGGCCCCCTTCCGTGGCCTCCCGGGACACAGGCCCATGCTCGGTCAGGGAGGTCACCATCTCCACGACGATGAGGAGGAGGGAGGCAGCCAGGGCGACGACGGCGAGGAAGCGGGGCATGGCGGGCTACGGGGTCTCGGCCGGGGCGGGCGGGGTGGGGCCTGCCTCCGGGGCCGGATCAAGGGCAGGGGCGGCATCGGGGGCGGTGACGAAATAGGACTCCAGGTCCAAAAAGAAGCGCAGCTGCTCCTTCTTGATGGGCTTGACCGAAAAGCTGTCCACCCGGAAGAGCACTTCGCTCCGGTACAGCTCGGCCAGGAGATCGAGAAAGGCCGGCAGGGGGCCGTTCAAGCGCAGCTTCACCGCCAGGGTCTGGAACGGCCGCTCCTTGGCGGTGGTGGTCTGCTTGAGGGGCTTGATGTATTCCGGCTCCAGACCGGTCTTCACCACCATCTCCTGGAGGCGGATCTGGGCCATGGAGGAGACGGCCTCCTCGGAGGCGCCATGGAAGAGGTACCGGGACAGCACCTGCCGCTCCTCTTCCAGCCTGGCCACCCGGTTCCGGAGGTCCGGCAGCTGCCGCACCACGTTCTGCTGGCGGGCCAGCTGGGCCTCTTTTGTTTCCAGCTCCGCCAGCTGGGACTGGTAGAAGTCATAGGCGTAGCGGCCCAGGTTGAGGAAGACCAGGAGGATCGCCACCCCATAAAGAAGAGGGCGGCCGCGGTAGCGGGCCAGGAGGCGGCGCCAGGCGCTCATGGCAGGGTGATATCCATGTCGAAATAGGTCTTGTCCCGGCGCCGGCTGGTGGACTTGAGCTTGGCGTCGCCCAGGCCCTTGAGCTCCTTGGACAGCTCGCCCATGTCCCTGGTGAAGCCGGTGACGTTGACCGTCCGCGCCGTCTTCTCCATGCGCACCTGGTCGAGGTAGGAGCTGGCCGGCAGGCTCTCGGTGAGATGGGCGAGGGCGGCAATGATGTCCGGATTCTCACCCAGCTGGCCGAAGGCCGAAACAAAGGCCTTGAGAGCCTCCTCCTGGTCCTTGAGCTGGCGCACCTCCTCCACCTGGGGCCGCAGATCCGCCAGGGCCTGAGCCACCGTGGCCGTCCGGCTGCTGATCCGATACTCCTTGATGCCGGCCAGGGCCGCCAGGCCCAGCAGGTTGAGGGCGAGCAGCACCGCCACCAGCCAGCGGGAATACTCCGGCCGGCGGTAGTCGGCGGGCAGCAGGTTGAACTCCCGCAGGCCCAGGCGGGGCACCGGCAGGGCGGCCGCCACCCCGAAGCCGCTGCCCTCCCGGGCCTCCGGCATGGCGATGAGATCCGTGCCCAGTCGGCTCACCAGCTCCTGGTAGCCCAGGTCCATGGGCAGCACCAGGCGGTTGACCAGGCGGCCGGCCTTGAAGAGAAAGGCCTTGGGGAAGGGCCCTTCCAGAACCAGGGCCGAGGTGGCCGGCTGCTTGCCGCCGGCCAGGTACTGGGCGTATTCCGGATAGAGACCGGCCACCGTGAAGCCGGCAGCGGTGAGCTGCTCCAGCACCGGCGCCACCGTGCTGCGGGCCGCGGCATAGAGGGCGATCTGGAAGACCTCCTTGTCCTTCACGGCGCTGTGGCCAAAGACCAGGTCCTCCGGGTCGAAGGGGGTGAGGATGCCCAACTGGTAGCCGATCGCCTCCTGCAGATCGGCGGTCTTGGCCGGCAGCTCGAAGGTCTTGAAGAAGAGCAGGGACTCGGCCACGAACAGCACCACGGTGTCGGTGCTGATGCCCTCCCGGGCGCAGAATCGCCGCAGCTCCTCGCCGGCGTGGCTCTCGCCGAAGGCGATCCGCTCCCGCTCTTCGGGCCGCTCCGGGTGGCAGAAGACCAGCCGGCCGGTCTGGATGATGACCGCCAGGGCCTCCTTCATGATGCGCTCTGCCTCCAGGCGAGATACGGTGGCCGGCCGCCGCTGTGACTCACCAGCACGCTCACCGTGGTGGCTGGCCGGCGGTCGGTCTCGGCGCCTTCCTGCCGCTCGCCCATCCGGGCGGTGGCGGTGATGGTGTAGTACTTGCAGCTGCCGGCGCTGAAGGTGAGGTACGGCCGCAGGAGGCCGAACCGCTCCTCGCCCATGAGCTCCTGGGCGCGGGCCTGATCGAGGGGCCGCTCGTCGTCGAGCAGGGCCGCCTCGTAGGCCTCGATGCGGCTGGCATCACCCTCCATCACGAATTCCAGCATGGCCGGCGTCAGGCTGAAGAAGTTGATCCGGTTGGTGGCGCTGTGGACGGTGAACACGTCCTCGGCGGCAAAACGGTCGATGAGGGGCTCGGTGCCCTTGATCAGGAAGAATTCGGCCGGCTCGGCGATCCGGCCGTTCCGGGGGATGTAGGGGTCCTCCAGGCCTTCGTAGTAGTCCTGCTCAGCGCCATTGAGGCGGTGCAGGTTGTCCGGATCCCGCCAATCATACAGGGAATCCACGACAGTGTCGATCTGTTCAGGGGCAAGTCCGTGGAACTCCAGAAAGAGCTCCAGGAGTCGCTGGGGAACCCGGTTGAGGTCGATCTTGCCGGTCTCGTTGATCACCCGGTAGGTGACCTCCCCGGTGGTGAGCGGCTCGGTGTATGGCCGGGCCAGGACCAGGCGGAATTCCGTTTCGTCCATGGCCAGGGTCAGGGGCTTGTCCAGCAGGCGAAAGAGGCCGAATTCGATGCCCGCCTCGGCCAGCAGGCGGCCCGCGGCCCGCTCCTTGACATTGGTGGCCAGGCGCAGCTCGGTGCGCACCGCCAGGGCCATCTGGCTGGCCAGAAACCCGGCCAGGAGCAGGATGACGATGACCACCACCAGGGCGAAGCCGGACTCCGGCGGGGGGCTACTGCCGTTTTTCCAGGCGGGCGGTGACAAAGGTGCCATCCTCACTGGTGATCAGCACCAGGTTGTAGATCTGCCCCTCGGTGAGGATCTCGCCTGCGGGCAGGTCCTCCAGCGTTTCTTCCTGCTCCCGGGCCGCCAGCTCCTCTTCGAAGGCCAACAGCTCGGTCAGATAGAAGGCACGCCGCTCCCGGAGCCGGTCGATGTTGCGCAGGGCCAGGGAGAAGGACTGCAGGATCGCCACATAGGCCAGGCCCAGGATGACGACCGCCACCAGCACCTCGAGGAGGGTGAAGCCGGCGGCCTTGGCGTGCTTCCTGGCCGGCACGGTTCGGGGGAGCGGTGGCTGGCGGGGGATCATGGCCAAGGCCCGGTCACGGTCGCGGCGGCCGGGCCTGGTGGAGGGCACCACCGCAGCGGGGCCGGAAGGTATACTCCCGGTCGGCGAAGGCGACGATGAGGCTGGGCGCCTGCTCCTCGTCGTCCTCGGGCACGGTCATCTCCAGGGCCTGACCTGGCCGGTACAGGGGGATGAGCGCATCGGCATCGGGCCGGTAATCCTGGTCGTAATCGATGTTGTAGAAGTCCCGCTTCTCCAGATACCAGACCACTCCCGCCTCCTGATCGACCAGGTAGAGCGCCAGCACCACCCCGGCCTCCGGATAGAGGAAGGGGCGCCGGGTGACCAGCATGATCATGCCGTCATGCTCCTCCAGGCGGATCCGCCGCTCCTTGTCGTCCAGCCAGGCGGCGTTGACCTGGCCCTGCACCAGGTCCAGGAAGGCATACTCCCGGTCCATGGCCAGGATGGCGTCCTGGCCCTTGTCGGCAAAGCCGATGCTGACATTGAGGACCGAGTAGACCATGGCGGCGATCATCGCCACCAGCAGCATGGCCACCAGCACCTCCAGGAGGGTGAAGCCGCCGCGGCGACAAGGCCCTGGGCAGGGGGAGCCGGGCATCGGTGTCAGTCCACCAGGGGCAGGGCGGTCAGGGGGTCCAGCTCGATGGTGGCCACCCGCTCGCCCCGCCGGAAGGTCAGCCTCTGGGGCGAGGCCTGACCCTCGGGCCAGAAGATGGCCTCTTCCGGCTCCAGGGTCAGGGATTCGTCGGCGTCGAGATCCAGGGGCCTGGTCGCCTCGACCCCGCCCCAGAAGACGAGGCTGGCCTGGTCGTCGGCCAGGGCCATGTGCACCGGCCGGCCCTCGGTGACGGCCATGAGCCGGCCGTACTGCAGGCAGGACACCACCCGCGTCAGGGCCTGGCGGAAGGCCAGGCCCTCCAGAAAGCGGCTGAGGGCCGGCGTGGCCACCAGGCCCATGAAGCCGGCCAGGACCAGGACCAGGATCAGCTCGAACAGCGAGAAGCCGGCGCACCGCCCGGTGCCCGCTCGCCTGGGTGCTGCCATGGCCGTCTAAACCGCGATCTCGTTGATGGACAGGATGACCGACAGCATGGAGATGACAATCACCCCCACCACCAGGGCAATGAGCAGAATCAGGGCCGGCTCGATGAGGGCGATGACCCGTTTGATACGGATCTTGAGCTCCCGCTCGTAGTGGGCGGCGATCTGGGCGCAGACATGGCCCACCCGCCCCGACTCCTCGCCCACCGACAGGAGATCGGCGGCCAGATCCGGCAACAGGTGCTCGGCTTTGAGCTTCTGGCCCACCTGCTGGCCCTCCTTCAGGGCCTCGGTGGCCCGGTTCAAGAGGCGCTTGAACTCCAGGTTGCCGGCCACCCCGGCCGAGATCTTGAGGGCCACCGCCAGGTGGACGCCGTTGTTCACCAGCACCTCCAGGGTGTGGAAGATGCGGGTGGTCTCCAGCTCCCGCACCACCTCCGCCAGGAGCGGCAGGCGGATCACCAGCCGGTCGTAGAACACCTTGCCGTCCGGGGTGCGGGCGTGGAGGATGAGGGCCGCCGGCACCGCAGCCAGGCCGAGGAAGGCCAGCAGGAGGTGGTTGGACAGCCAGCCCGACACCGCCATCAGGGCCTCGACGTGGGCCGGCAGCATCTTGCCGCTCCCTTCGAACAGGACCTGGAAGCGGGGCAGGATGCCGGTGACCAGGATGATCACCGCCGCACCGCCGGCCACCAGAAGGAGCGCCGGGTAGATGGCGGCCGAGATGATGAACTGCTTGAGCTCCTGGAAGGTGGCCTGGTACTCGGAGATCTTGAGAAGCATCTGGGGCAGGATGCCGCCTTCCTCGCCGGCCCGGACGATGTTGACATACATGGACGAGAAGAGCTTCGGGTAGTCGGCCAGGGCCTCGGAAAAGGACTTGCCCTCCTTGAGCCTCTTTTCCAGGCCGCCGGCAAAGTCTTTGAAGACCTGCTTGCCCGAGTGCTGCTTGATGATCCGCAAGGCCGCGTCCAGGGACAGCCCGGCATTGAGGAGCAGGGAGACCTGCTTGGTAAAAAATTCGATGTCGGTCTTGTCCAGCCGCTCGGGCCGGAGGCGGGGCAGGCCCAGGCCCCGGGCCTTGGGCTCCCGGAAGGTGTCGATCTTGAGGGGCCGGAGTCCCTGGCGCATGAGCCGGCCGGCCACGGCGCCCTTGTCCGTCTCCTCGATCACCCCTTCCCGGACTTGGTTGGAGCCGTCCAGGGCCTGGTAGCTAAACAGTGCCATGCCGGTGTCCAGTGCACGGCCAGTGAGCAGCGACCATTGTGGTCACAGGGCTCACCGGTGTTGGAGACAAGGTAGGCATGGCTTCATCCTCAGTGTACCCCGGCCTCTGAGCCCTCTTCCGAGCAGGTGTTGCTCCAAGGTCGTCAGGGTGATCTGCTGCTTGCGCAGCGTAGCAGCAGCTGCTGCCAGCAGCAAGCAAGCCGGCGATGCGGCATCTAGGAGTCTGTCGGACTTAGGCCTTTTTTGGTGTTCCGCATACGATATAGGGTAGTCATCAAGATCGCACATACCATATATGGTATCGACATGACCGGTTTTGGCTCAAGTCCGACAGGCTCCTAGGCTCCTCGGGCCACCGCGGCGCAAGCTTGCCAGGCCTCAGGATCCTGCTGGCGCAACGTCCGGAATGGCGTCTGCCCCTGTCCGGCTTCCAGGAAGCACCACCCCAGGAGCCCATGATCGTCAGCGTCCGCCAGGGCACGCGCAAGGTCGTCTTTGTTGCCCGGCTCCGACAAGTGTCGCTCCACGAGTGCGGCAAGCCGGCGGAAGGTCCTGCGGTATCCCACTGCCAGCGCTTCACGACGGTCCAGCTGCAGGGTGGCGACGGTGTGCTGGCCCTTCGCCGAGTAGTCGCCCACCACCGGGTCGAATCTGGCTACGAGGTTGCCAGTCGGGGGGTCGAAGTCCAGATCGAGCCAGGGGTCCTCGGCGGTGGGGTCGATGAGGAGCGGACGAGCGTCGGTGGAAAGCGGGAACCGGTTCCCTTTGAGCCGACCGCAGTCGGCGCAGCACAGCAACAGATTGGGCCACAGGAACATTCTCTCCGGGTACCGCATCTTGGGCCAGAAATGCTCGATGTCCGAGCCGTGGGAGTCCAGGCAGTACATGCAGCGCTCGCGATCACCGGTCATGCGCCTGAGCACGGCAAGAACCGACTTCAAGGTCCGCGAGGCGCGGGCGGCCTTCCATTCCTCGCTGACCAGCAGGGATGCAGCCCGGCGCTTCCGATCGGCTTCATCCTGTCTGGCTGCCAGATCGTCTGCAACCGGAGATGGCAGGTCGAGGCGAGCCAGTCGGCGCACCGGTCACAGCTCCTCTTCGTTTTCGGCGAACAGCGCCAGCTGCCGGATCTTGTCCTGCTCGGCCGGGGTCAGCTTGCCGCCGGCCCGCTTCTTGCTGTTCAGCTTTGCATACTCTGCACGTCCGTCCACCGCCCGTGGCGAGCGGGTGTTCCGCAGGCCGAAGGCAGGGGTCAGAAGAATTGTGTCAGGCCGGGAGGAGATCACCCGCTGGTACTCCTCCCTGGTCAGGGGCCGCGGCGCGTCGCTGCCACCCGGCTCGGGCAGAACAAAGAGGCCATTGGAATCGGCCGCCTGGCAGATGATCGGGCTGTGGGTGGTGACCAGGAACTGGATCTTCGGGAAACGCTCCTTGAGCCAAAAACCGATCCGCCGCTGCCATTCCGGATGCAGGTGAGCATCCACCTCATCGATGAGCACGACGCCGCTGCGCTGGATCCGCAAGCGACCGTCTGCCTCCTGGCGGGCCAGGCCTTCGACTCCATAAGCGGTGATCAGATGGCGGATGATGTCCGCCAGAAGAGCCAACGCCGCCCGGTAACCGTCGCTCATTTCACCCCAGGGGAGTTGGATGCCGTTGCGGTCCCGGAGCCACAGCCCATCCGAATCCACGCGCCGCACCCGGATTCGGTTGGGCAGGAGATCGTCTCGGAGGATCCGGAGCAGGAGAGCCAGCTGTTGCCGTTCTGCGGTCCGGCTTTCCAGGGTCTTGTGCTTGAGGCTACGCAGCCACTGGTCGACCTCGGCCAGGGAGGCCGCCTCCTGGAACATGGTCACAAACCGTTCGGTGGTGGGCGCCACCATCTGTCGGGTCGCTTCGGGGGACGCTCCGAAGATGCGGCGGAACGGACCGTAGCCACAGGAGAACCAGCCCCTGGCATCGGCGGACCAGATGGTCCGGTGGGGGGTGACATAGCGACTCGTCTTGCCGGCCGGCACTGAGGCCTCCAGGCTGGGCTCCTTGGCACCGTTACGGAGCACCAGCCGGGCCGGAAAGCTGGCGCCAGGAGCCTTGCCACCCACAGACAGGGCGTCATCCTCCACCGAGCGGACGATCTCCAGCTGGATGGACGCCTCTTCGTCGGCGCCCTCGTGAAGCCAACGGCGGAAGGTGGGTTGCAGGGCCCGGGCGGTGTCCCGGCCCACGAGGCCCAAGGCAATCGCCTTCAGCAAGGAGCTCTTGCCGGAGCCGTTGTTGCCGGTGAACACGGTCCAACCGGCGTAGCCGCCATCGTCCCGTCTGAGATCGAAGCTCAGCTCGCGAAAGCCCCGGATGTTCTTGAGGATCACCTTGCTGAGGTACATGCGGCCTGCCCCATCGGGATCAACGTCCCGCTGTGCTCCGGAAGATGCCCGCCTTGGAGAGAAGCCTGGCTAAACAGTGCCATAGGCCTCGGCCTGGGTGACCCGCACCACCTCGGCGTAGCTGGTGAGGCCCTCCCGGACCTTGGCCATGCCGTCATGGAACATGGTCTTGAAGCCGCTGGCCAGGGCGATGTCCATGAGGGCCACCAGATCCGCCCCCTTGGAGATGCCCCGGCGCAAGGCGTCGCTGATGGTCAGCAGCTCGTAGAGGCCCACCCGGCCGGAGTAGCCGGTCTTGGAGCAGCGGGGACAGCCGGCCCCTTCCCGGATCACGAAGTCGCCGCCTTCCGGCATGCCACCCAGAAGATCCGAGGCCAGGCCCCGGTCCCGGGCGCAGTGGGGGCAGATGCGCCGCACCAGCCGCTGGGCCAGCACCCCCAGCAGGGAGGAGGAGATGAGAAAGCTCTCGATGCCGAGGTCCATCATCCGCATCACCGCCGAGGTGGCGTCGTTGGTGTGCAGGGTGCTGAAGACGAGATGCCCGGTGAGGGAGGACTGGACCGCGATCTCGGCGGTCTCCAGGTCGCGGATCTCGCCGATCATGATCACGTCCGGGTCCTGGCGCACGATGGAGCGCAGGCCCTTGGCAAAGGTCAGCCCGATCTCCGGCCGCACCTGGATCTGGTTGATGCCCTTGAGCTGGTACTCCACCGGATCCTCGATGGTGATGATCTTGTTGTCCCCGGAGTTGATGTGGTTGAGGGCGCAGTAGAGGGTGGTGGTCTTGCCGGAGCCGGTGGGGCCGGTGACCAGGATGATGCCGTGGGGGGCGGCGATGAGGCGCCGGAACTCGGTCTCGATGCCCGGTCCCATGCCCAAAGAGCTCATCTGCAGGATGATGGAGCCCTTTTCCAGGATCCGGATCACCACGCCCTCGCCCCAGACCGTGGGCACGGTGGCCACCCGCAGATCCACCTCCCGGCCGGAGATCCGCAGCGAGATCTTGCCGTCCTGGGGCAGGCGGCGCTCGGCGATGTCCAGGCCGGCCAGGAGCTTGGTCCGGGAGATGATGGCCGGCTGCATGGCCAGGGGCGGGATCTCGTAATCATAGAGGATGCCGTCGATGCGCAGCCGGATGAGGAGCCCGTCCTCGAAGGGCTCCATGTGGATGTCACTGGCCCGGCGGTTGATGGCCGCATCGATCAGATTGTTGACGTATTTGATCACCGGCGCCTCGGAGGCCATGTCCTTCAGGCGGTCGATATCCGATTCCGAGGCGGTGTAGCCGGCCTCCTCCAGCTCATGCAGGGAGACGCCGTAGCCCTCGTCCACCACCTTGACCAGGGCCGGCTCCGGGAGGAGTTGCAGGGTGAAGGGCTGGCGCGCCAGGACCTCGGCAGCCGAGATCACGTCACTGTCCAGGGGATCGGACAGGACGAGGATGGTCTCCTCACCGCGGCGGAAGAGGGCAAAGGGATGCTCCCGCAGGAAGAGCTGGGACACCGGCAGCGGCAGGAAGGCGTCCTCGGGACCGGCCTCGTAGACCGGCAGGTGCAGCTGCTCGGCCAGGGCGGCCAGGAGGTCGTCCTCGCTGATGAAGCCCAGGGAGATGAGGATCTCCCCCAGCCGGCGGGGCACCGACGCCTGGTGGGCCAGGGCCCGCTCCAACTGGTTCTCCTGGAGCTTGCCATGACGGATGAGGATGGCGCCGAGCTTCTCGGTGTTGGGATAGATGACGGCAGGGAGCAAGATCTGGTCGTCCGCAGGGAGGGGGGAGGAGGGTGCCGGAAGCCCCGGCAGGGGCGGTCTCGCCAGCGCACAGGAGAAGAGAGTAGCAGCAAAAGGCCGGCGCTGCAAGCCAGCGGCGGCCGCGGCCCGGGGCACCGCCTTCGCGGCCGGCCCCAGCGGTGCATTCGCGGCGCCGGCATGCAGTCCCCGCGGCCGACGGCGGAGCCCCTGCCCTGTCGCGGGCCGGTCAGGGAAGGCCAGCGAGCCCCCGAAGCGAGGGGCAGGAGAAAGAACCCGGTCGCCGGCCGTTGGGCACCGGCGCCGAGCGGCCCGTTTGCGGCCCTGCCGGCAGGCACCCCGCGGCATGCCCGGGTCCGAAGCAGCCGGGCGGCAAGGCCAGCGGTCCGGAGGCGACGCCTGCCGGCGGTCCACCCCAGGCACCCGCCGCCGGAACAAGATTTCTATTGACAGTCGCGGCCGGGAAAGACTATCTGTGCCCTAGTGAGTACCCAGGACTCCTGGTGGTATCCCGGCAGCTGCCGCGCCAGCTGCCGGTCGAGCCACTCCCGGGATGCCTCCAAGCTATGTTCGCGCCCAGTAGTGCAAAGGAAGGTACACGATGGAAACCAAGAAGTTCATCTACTATCAGGAAGAAGATATGTTCGTCGGTTGGCTGGAAGAGTATCCGGACTACCGGACACAAGGGGAAACCCTAGAGGAGCTGCAAGACAATCTGATAGACATCTATAGAGACCTGACGTCCGGTCAGATTCCATATGTTCACAAGGTAGGCGAGTTGAGAGTCGCATGAAGCGCGTCGAGCTGATTCGAGCCATCGAAGCGATGGGTGCGTACTCATCCGTCACGGCGGGAACCATGATTGGTATCAAAACCCCGCAACCAAAGTGAGCCAGCCAGTTCCGCGACACAGCGAGATCAAAGACACCCTGGCGAAACACATCGCAAAGATGCTGAAGGAGAGACGGTGACCGGCATAACGGTTCCACGGGACGGGGAAACAGCCTCGCGCCCGTGAAGCCAGCGTTCAAGGAAGCCGCGGGGCTGGCCCGGAGCGTGCATTATGGGCAATGCTTCGGCGCCGGTACTCTGTGGCAGGAATCGGGCAGGGCGCCGGGAGCCGGTACCGGGTGGCGTGGCCGCCGGGCGGGCATCGGGCGGGAGGGGAAAACGGCCCCCTCAGAAATCTTCTTGACAACCTCGATTGGCAAGATGTAAGGAGGAGGCAGGGTGCGGTGTCGTACCGAAGGCTGCCTCCGCAACGGTGACGATTGCCGCACCCTGGCCTTCGGCAGTGCTCCGTCGGGCGCCCCGACGGCCTGCTCCTCCTCTTGGCCCTGGGATGGTCCCAGGGCCTTTTTTGTGCTGCACTGAACGGTGCCCCCCTGTCCCAGGAGGTCCCCATGGTCATCGATGGCATTGGCCGGGCTGCCCTGTACAGTGGGCTGTCGCCGTGGATTTGGCGCGGTCTTGAGCTGTTGCAGCACACCGACCTGGCGGCCCTGCCGGAGGGGCGGCAGGCCATCGACGGCGAGCTGCTCTATCTGGCGGTGCACCGCTACCGCACCCGGCCCCGGCAGGAGGGGATCTGGGAGGCGCACCGCCGCTACATCGATCTGCAGGCGGTGGCCTGGGGCGTCGAGGCGGTGGGCTGGGCGCCGTTGGAGCGGCTGCAGGCCGGGGAGTATGATCCGGCCCGGGATTTCCTGCCCCTGACCGGCGACGGCGATTTCCTCACCCTGGCTGCCGGGCAGTTCCTGCTCCTGTTCCCGGACGACGGCCACATGCCCGGCCTTGCTGTCGCCGAGCCGGTGGAGGTCAAGAAGGTGGTGGTGAAGATCGCCGTTCCTTGACCGGGGCCGCCGCCCCTTCCCTGCCGGTACTTTTCCCTTGTCCTTTTCCCGCAACCTCGTATAGTTTGTCTCTTTTCGGCCTGCCGTTTCCGGCGCCGCCGCTGTCCTGGGGGCAGCGCCCGGCGCCCTTGTCGTTCCTCCCCCAGCCCGGAGCAGCCAGCCAAGCATGTCCATCCGCGAAGACGCCAGAAAGGGCATCCGCACCCCCCTTTTCGAGACCTGCGCCAGGAATGAAGGTGTCGACCCGGAGCTGCTGATGGCCCGGGTGGCCAAAGGTGTGGTGGCCATCCCCAGGAACCGTCACCATGACTTCGAGCGGATCATGGCCATCGGCCAGGGGGTGTCCACCAAGATCAACGCCAACATCGGCGCCTCCAAGGACCACCCGGAGCTGGAGGCCGAGCTGGCCAAGCTGTGTGTCGCTCTCCGGGCCGGTGCCGACACGGTGATGGATCTGTCCATGGGGGAGAGGGTGGACGAGATCCGGCAGGCGATCCTGGAGCGCTGCCCGGTGCCCCTGGGCACGGTGCCCATCTACCAGGCGGTAGCCGAGACGGTGGAGCAGGAGCGGGGCGATATCGCCGGCCTCAGCGTCGACCGGCTCTTTGCCACCATCGAGAAGCAGGCCGCCGGCGGGGTCGATTTCATGACCCTGCACTGTGGCATCACCCGGGCCACCCTGGTCAGGCTCCGGGGCCACGAGCGGATCATGGGCGTGGTCAGCCGGGGCGGCTCGTTTCTCATCGAGTGGATGGTGGCCAACAACCGGGAGAACCCCCTGTTCGAGCATTTCGACGACCTCCTGGCCATCCTCCGGGAGCACGAGGTGACCTTGAGCCTGGGCGACGGCATCCGGCCGGGTTGTCTGGCCGACGCCACCGACCGGGGCCAGATCGAGGAACTGGTGCACCTGGGCGAGCTGACCCAACGGGCCTGGGAGGCCGGGGTGCAGGTGATCATCGAGGGGCCCGGCCACATGCCCATGGACCAGATCGCCGCCAACGTGCTCCTGCAAAAAAGGCTCTGCCACGGCGCTCCCTTCTACGTCCTGGGCCCCCTGGTCACCGACATCGCCCCGGGCTACGACCACATCACCGGCGCCATTGGCGGCGCCATCGCCGCTGCGGCCGGCGCCGACTACCTGTGCTACGTCACCCCGGCCGAGCACCTCAAGCTGCCGGGGGTGGATGATGTCCGGGAGGGGGTGATCGCCTCCAGGATCGCCGCCCACGCCGCCGACATCGCCAAGGGCCTGCCCGGTGCCCTGGAGCGGGACGAGGCCATGGCCCGCTGCCGCAGCCAGCTGGACTGGAAGGGCCAGATCGAGCAGTCCTTGGATCCGGAGAAGGCCCGCTTCTTCCGCGAGGAAGGGGGCTCCTACTCCGGTGCCACCTGCACCATGTGCGGTCCCTACTGCGCCATCAAGATCTACCGGCGCTCCGCCCGGGCGGCCGGGGCGACGGGGGGGTGACCCCCGGCCCGGCCGCCTTGTCTGGCACTGGCGTCCTTCCCTTGTCAGGAGGCCGGTTATGACCGAGATCTTCTCCACCATCGTCGACTGGATCAACGCCACCCAGGTCCCGGATCAGCTGCGGGATGTGGACGCCAAGGGCCTGTTCACCAACCCCTTCTTCCTGCTGCCCTTCATCGGGCTGGTGGGGCACATGATCTGGCGCCAGGCGGTGCGGGATCTCATCCTCATGGTCCTGTTCATCGGCCTGTGGATGTTCACCGGCTCGCAGATGGTCCAGGGCATCTTCGTGGAAGGGGAGATCCAGATCGACAAGATCCTGCCGGTCCTGGGGGTGGGGGTGGGGGCGATCGCGGTGATCGTCTACCTGTTCTTCATCCGTTCCGACTGACGGCCGTTCGCCGATCCTTCCCGTGGCCAGCCAGCTCCTCGCTCTCCACGACCGCCTGCTGGCCCACTTCGGCCCCCAGGGCTGGTGGCCCGGTGAGACCCCCTTCGAGGTGATGGTGGGCGCGGTCCTCACCCAGAACACCAGCTGGGCCAACGTCAGCCGCGCCATCGCCGCCCTGCGCGACCACGACCTTCTCTCCCTGCCCGCCCTGGCCGCCATGCCGGTGGCCGAGCTGGCCGGCTGGATCCGGCCCGCCGGCTACTTCAACCAGAAGGCCCTGCGCCTCAAGGGCCTCATCGCTGCCATCAACCAGGAGTATGGCGGCGACCTGGCGGCGCTTTTTGCCACCGGCACCCCGGAGCTGCGGGCCTGGCTCCTGGCCCGGAAGGGCATCGGCCCGGAGACCGCCGACAGCATCCTCCTGTACGCTGCCGGCAAGCCGGTCTTCGTGGTGGACGCCTACACCCACCGGATCCTCAGCCGCCACCGCCTCACTCCTGAGGAGTCGTCCTACCACGAGCTCCAGGAGCTGTTCATGGACGGCCTGCCCGAGGACGTCGCCCTGTTCAACGAGTTCCACGCCCTCCTGGTGGCCTGCGGCAAGGACTTCTGCCGCAAGAGCCGCCCCCGCTGCGACGGGTGCCCTTTGCAGGGCTGGCCGGAGTGACGGGTCCGCTGCCCCGTGGCGGGAAGAAGCCGTATGGCCGGCCGGGACGTTTGACCGCGCCCGGATGGCCGGTCCCCGGCGGGCGGTGCCGGCGGCTGGGGGAAGGCGGACCAGCGGTGAACGGTGCGGGATGGCCCGATCGGCGGGGTTCTTGTTTTTACTCAGAGTCCTGAGTAAATTTACTCATCATGCTGAGTTATTTGTCGAGCGCCTTTGTCCGACCACAGGGCGCCGTACTGGCCCGGCGCCTGTCGGAGTCGCGGCGGTTCATCATTGTGGTGGCCGGTCCCCGGCAGGTGGGTAAGACCACCCTGGTGCGCCAGATCGTCGAAGCCGCGCAGCGGCCTGGCCGTCAGGTCAGTGCCGATGAGCCGTATCTCCGAGGGGCGAGCTGGCTTGATCAGCAGTGGCAGTTGGCACGCCTGGAGGCGCGAGCAGCGGGGGAAGGCGGGGCAGTCCTGGTCGTCGACGAGGTGCAAAAGGTTGCGGGCTGGTCCGAGGCGGTTAAACGGCTGTGGGATGAGGATACCGCGAGCGGCTTACCCCTTAGGGTCATCCTCCTGGGCTCGGCGCCGCTCCTGGTTCAGCAGGGTCTCACGGAGAGCCTGGCCGGCCGCTTCGAGATCCTGCGTCTGCCGCACTGGTCCTTCCCGGAGATGGAGGCCGCCTTTGGCTGGACTCTGGACCAGTACCTGTTCCACGGCGGCTATCCGGGGGCCGCGCCCCTGGTGGACGAGCCCCGGCGCTGGGCCCGCTACGTCCTGGACTCCCTGGTGGAGACCACCATCGCCCGGGATGTCCTTCTCCTCACCCGGGTGGACAAACCGGCCTTGCTGCGCCGGCTCTTTGAGCTGAGCTGCCGATATTCGGGTCAGATCCTGTCCTACACCAAGATGCTGGGCCAGCTCCAGGATGCCGGCAACACCGTCACCCTGGCCCACTACCTGCATCTGCTGGCCGGCGCCGGTATGGTGACCGGACTTCAGAAATATGCTCCCCGGGCCTTACGGCAGCGGGCCTCCAGCCCCAAGCTCCAGGTCTTGAACAACGCCCTCCTCACCGCCCCAAGCGGACTGACCCTGGACCAGGCCCGCTCCGATCCCCAGTTCTGGGGGCGGCTGGTGGAATCGGCGGTGGGCGCCCACCTGGCCAACGCCGCGGCCACCGGCGACTGCGAGCTCTTCTACTGGCGGGAGCGGAGTCACGAGGTGGATTTCGTGGTCCGATCCGCCGGCCGTCTGGCCGGTATCGAGGTGAAGAGCGGCCGCGTCCGGGATGCCTTGCCAGGGCTGACCGCCTTTCAACAGGCATGCCAGCCTCGGCTGCAGCTCCTGGTGGGCGGCGACGGCCTCGCCCTGCAGACCTTCCTCTCCCAGCCGCCTGCCGCATGGCTGGCCGGCTGAGGCGTGGCAATACCTTCCGGACACGCCGCTCAGCCGCCGAGCAGGGCCACCGCGGCGGTAAATTCCGTGTGCAGGCGTTTCGCCTGTGGGCACCGGCCGCAAACCTCGTCCAGCTGCGCAGCCATCTGCTTGACCAGAGGACGGAATTGCGCTTCCGGCTTCTTGACCTCGCCGTCCTTCCGCCGCAGCAGTCGCCGCCGGACCAGCTCCCTTTCCACCTCCATGTCGCATTCCAGGGGAGCATCTCCGCGGTAGGGCGGGGTCAGGGCCGCCACAACCCAGGTGTCGGTTTGCATGGAAGGGGTAACGATGAGCAGACAGGACGGCTGCGGGTGCCTGGCGAGCCAGCCCAGCACGACCTCCCGGAGGGCGTCCGCGGTGTCGGCCGCTGGCGGGCAAGGACGGCGGGCTCCCTCGTTGTGGGCCATGGAGCAGTCGAGATGAACGAGCAGGAGATGGAGGGGTCTGCCGATCACCCCCTGCATCAAGGTCTCCAGGCGCGGGCCGTGCTCCTGGCACCAGGCCTTGACGCCCCGCCAGCCATGGGGCGAGCGGGAGAGAAGGGTCAGGTCCGGCCGGAGACGCTCGAACTGGATGTCGGGGTGGAGGGCTTCCAGGAAGCTTTCCAAGGCAAGCCAGTCCGATTTGCCCTCGGCGACGATCCCCACGCGTACCATGACGTCCTCACAAGGATCGGGGGATACCGCCCAGCCTGCCCATGAGCCAGAGTCGGGAAAGGGGCAGGCCTTTCCGGGACTCGGCCAGGAGCTCCTCGCTGACCTGGACCCGGCTTACCTGCGTGACGCCGGCGGGATCCCGGTCCACCGCGAAAAGCCGGATCTGATCGTTGGTCAGATCGAGGCCGTCCAGCACCAGGGGATTGTGGGTGGTGGCCAGGAGCTGGCGCTTGCCCTCCTTCACGATCTGCTGGGAGACCATGCTGGTGAGGGCGGCAGCCAGGCGGGGGTGGATGGCATGGTCGAAGTTGTCCACCGCAAAGATGGGTGGGGATCGCTCATGGCTCGACAGGGCGATGAGGAACAGGACGTACAGCGCCCCCTCGCTGGCGTCATAGGCCGAAAGGACTGACCTTTCCCAGCGCATGAATCGGTCCTTGAAGCGCAGAACCACAGGGGCGGTCTTGACCGCCGGCGAGACCAGGGCCTGAGGTGCGGGCACGGCGGCCATGTCTTCGGCCCATTCGATCAGCTCCCAGACCTCATCGCGATCGAATGGGCCGATGGTGCCTTCCGCTCTTCTGGTGATGTGCTGCACGGCCTCAGGCAGACCGCCGCCGGTCAGGCCGAGGGGATCCCGGGAAACCTCCTCGGTGGCAATTCCCCGCAGCACCGGGGTCGTCGGGGAGTAGATGGCGTATCCGGTCAGCTCCTCCATGAGCTGCTGGGCGGCAGTGACGTCTTCCTGATCGGTCAGGGCCAGGGCTAGCCTGGCCAGGGTCTGATCCTGGCGTGGCGTGATGCGCTCGGACCTCCCGGTGGCGTCATAGAACCGGCACCCCCGGGGGCTCCGGGAAAGGACGGGCTTGCCGTGGTCCTCCAGAGATTCGCTGGCGATCCTCCACCGGACGCTCGGATTCCTGATCGGGTTGTCCAGGCCCAGGCGGTAGGTGGCATCGTTGCTGCCAGCCTCCAGGCTGATGAGTCTCCGGAAGTGTTGGCCCTGAAACGAGGTCTTGTAGAGCGCTGGCAGGCCCGGCCGCACCCCCCGGTAGCGCAGGGTCTCCGGCTCCACAGAGCCGAAGGCCGCCGAGCCCATCACGCCTATGGATTCAAGCAGGTTGGACTTGCCGCTGCCGTTGGCTCCGATGAAGATATTGATCCGCCCCAGGTCAATGGCGACCTTCTGGAGCGACTTGAACCCCTCAACCCGAAAGACGGTGATCATGGAGCCTTGCTCCCTGCCAGTGGCAACGGGGGCCATCCCCCTGAAATTGGTCTCTACCGCCCGGCCGGTGCCGGCCGCAGGATCCCCGGCACCACCTCCAGCTGCAGGGCATCGGCCCATACCGCCCGGCTGATGCTCTGGACCGCAAAGAGGAAGGTGTAGCGGCCCTCAGGCAGGGGGCTGGCGATGACGGCTGAGGGTGGCAGGGCGACGATGGGCAGCATGACCCCACGACCAATGCCTGGCCGCCAGCCGATGGGATAGGCATAGGAGTACCAGCCGCCGGGGGTGGCGGCCAGGAGCCACCAGCGGGCCGGCTCGCCTGCATGACTGCCGGGATCCAGGGCGATGGTGACCCGCACCGGCTCCCAGGCCAGGACGGTCAAAGGGCCGTCCGCACCGTTGGCCTTGAGGTCCGGCGTGGCCGGGGTCGGCGGCACGCAGGGCCCGGTGTGGGCCACCGAGACCCCGGCGCCATCGGCCAAGCAGCTGTTGTCGTAGGTGAGCCCGTCGCAGCCGCAAACCGGGGCATAGATCTCCGGGCAGGCGGTGGGGATGACCGTGCACGTGCCGGGCGGCGGCGGGGGGATGCAGCGGGCGGTGCCGGGCAGGCAGTCCGGGGCCACCGCCGCCAGGGGCACCGGCTCCAGGCAGCGGCCGTCCGGCTCCTTGCAGAATTCGCCCGGCCCGCAATCCCAGTCCGACCAGCAGTCCTCCTGGCACCGGCCGTCCTGGCGCACCGGCACCCCGGCCGCTGCTGCGGCGCAGGCGCTGTCATAGGTCCTGCCATCACAGCCGCAGACCGGCATCCAGACAAAGGGCATCGCCGCATCGTACACCGGGCAGATCCGGGGCCGGGGCTCGCAGGTACCCTGGCCGTCACAGTTGCCGGGCAGCTTGGCGCAGTACTGGTCCTCCCCCCGGCAGTCGGTATTCCCGGTGCAGAAGACGGGCGGCGGCGGTTGGCAGGGGCCGGCCTGCGCCACCGACACCCCGGCGGCGGCCGCTTCGCAGGCATTGCCGTAGGTGACCCCGTCGCAGCCGCACACCGGATTGGCCACATCCGGGCAGGCGGTCGGCCGGCTCCGGCACTGGCCCACGGCCTGGCAGCTCCCGGCCGGATGCAGGCAGAAAAGGGAGGCGTCGTCCCCGCAGTCGGCATCGGTGACGC
Organism: Thermodesulfobacteriota bacterium; assembly: GCA_040755095.1. NCBI lineage: Bacteria > Pseudomonadati > Thermodesulfobacteriota > Thermodesulfobacteriota bacterium. The sequence continues at coordinate 5,509 of JBFMBH010000055.1, read as the reverse complement.
AGCCCTCCTGGTAGGGCGGCATGGCCTGCTCCGTGTGGCGTCCAGTCACCGCGCCCCAAACAGGGCTCCCCCCGGCCAGGGCGCCCCACAGGACGGCCCACGCTACCAGCATCCGCATCCCGTCAGTCCTTTTCATGACTCACCTCCATTCCATCATGTTGCGACCCAGGCCCTGATTCGATCCTCCAGGGCCTGCACATCCTCCGGACAGAGGGCTCTGACCCTCGGGTAGTTGGCCGCGGCCTCTTGACCCAAAGTCTTCCGCCCCTGGCCCGGCTCGTGGGCCAGGCCGCGCCGCCTTGCCAGGGGCTCGAAATACCGCTCCTTGGGATGGACCTCGGCCCGAATCTCCGCCCAGCTCCAGTCTTTCGGCAGGTCCTTCTGGCCTGCCAAGGCCCAGACCTCGATCTCCTGCCAGCCATGCTCGGCCAGGAGGATGCTACCGGCCTCGCCCGCGGCCGTCCGGGCCTGGGTCTCCAAGGCATCCAGGGCGCGGCGACCCTGGTTCCCATCCCGGTCGACCAGCAGCAGGAAGAGCCGCACCATGCCCCGATACCGATCCAGGATCTCCCGGATACGTGCCCAGCTGGTCGCCTCGGTGATCCCCCGCAGGAGCGGGTCCTTGCAGACCTCCACCCGGGCGCGGGGCTTGCCGACCGCCGCCAGCATGGCCTGGACCAGGGGCTTCACGATGTACTGGTCCTTGCGGAAATCCTCCGGGATGACCAGCACGTTCACCCTACCGCCTCCTCAGGCTCGGTGAAGGCCAGGGCATCCTCGAGCCACCCGGATTCATGGAGCCGGGCCAGGTTCTGCTCGGCGAGCACCCGCCGGATCTCGGGGATCTCCATGACCCGGCGGATGCACGCTGCCGGCGCATGCGCAAGGCGGTAGACCAGGGAGGCATGCTCCCGGGCGGTGTCGCTCAACATGGCCAGGAGCTGGGGCGAATGGCTGGTGGTGACAATCTGCACCTGCCGCTCCCGGGTCTGCTGTTCGATGAGCTGCAAGAGCAGGTGCAACCGGGTGGGATGGATGCCGTTGTCCAGCTCCTCCAGGAAATAGAATTTGGCCGCATCGGGGCCCATGAGGGCGGCGATCATGGCCAGGAAGCGCAGGGTGCCATCCGAGGCGCTGTGGGCGGAGATCCGCTGGCCGCCGGCCTCGATCAGGGTCAGGAGCACCCGTCCGGTCTGGTCCGGCACAAAGTCGAAATCGACCACATCGAGAGGGGTCAGCTCCCGGACCCACGCCGCGAGAGCGCTCTTGGTGCTCGTGTCTTTGCAGATGGCCTGGAGCACCGAGGAGAGGTTCTCACCCCGGTCGCCCAGGACCAGCTGCCCAGGAACGGACGGCACCTTCATGGCCTCCGGGGAGAGATCCAGAAAGCGCATGGAGCGCAGGGTGGTCAGGCATTCCTCAGCAGAGGCCCTGTAAAGCTTTCCGGCCTCGCGATGCCCGGCAAACTGGGACAGCACTGGCCGGTTGTCCAGGAAGCGGAGGCGCTTGCCGAGCCTGCGGTTCCGTTCATCCCGAGGGAGGCGCACGAACAGGTACGGCGGTCCCTCCTGGGCCGGCCGGTCATCCTGGGGGTGGGAGTCGAAGATGGGGCTCCAATGCCCCAGCGATTCCCGTACAACGTGCGGCTCGGACCCCGGATCGCCCACGTCCACCCCGATGGTGTGCGTATAGGGGAACAGGATAGGCCGAAAACCAGGCTTGCGGTCCGTCGGCTCGTCCTCCTTGCCTTCGGTGGTCAGCGTAAAGCGCGTTTGCCCCTGGTAGGCCACCTCCCGGGTGCCGCCCCGGATGCCTGCCCATTGCAGCACCCCACCCTCCACGTACTTGGCGCCGAGGATCTCGGCCAGGGTATAGCCCCGGGCCATGCCGTGCAGGAAGCGGAAGGCATCCCGGAGGTTGCTCTTGCCCGAGGCATTGGTGCCGACGATCACGGTCAGCGGCCCCAGGGCGAGGGTGGCATCCTGGAAATTCTTGAACTGCTGGAGCCGCAGGGAGAAGAGCATGCCGGTGCCAAGGGTGGACGGGGGGGCCTGAGGATCGCGTTTTGTTGCTGCTCCTTATCTAGCAAACAGCGGGGAGGGTGTCAAATGGGGCGCGCGGAGCCGGGGGAGCGGCTTGCCTGTGGCGGGCGACACCTCAATCCTGGGGCGCAGGCGGCGGGGCGCCCTGCTGCCGCTGGCCGTCCCACCACAGGAGCTGGCGGCAGACGCCGCGGACCAGGCGGACCTCCTTGGCCGAGAGGCCGACCCGGCCCAGGAAGCGGCGGACGTTGCCCATCCAGTGCTCCGCGTCCAGATGCTTGAGGAAGCCGACGGTGCGCAAGGCCTCTTCCAGGTGCCGGTACATGCCCGCCAGCTCGTGCTGGTTGGCCCGGCGGGGCTGGGGCCGCAGGCGCTCGGCGGAGGAGAGGCTGGCCAGGCGCAGCTCGTAGGCGATGATCGCCACCGCCTGGGCCAGGTTGAGGGAGGAGAAGTCGGCGGTGGGGATGGAGACCAGGACCTGGCAGAAGGCCAGATCCTCGTTGGACAGGCCCCGGTCCTCGGGGCCGAAGAGGATGGCCACCCGGTTGCCGGCCAGAAGCGGTGCCACCTCGGCGGCCAGCTGATGGGGCGTGCGGTGCACCTGGCGGTGGCGGCCGATGCGGGCCGTGGTGCCGGCCACCAGGTGGTAGGGCGCCACCGCCTCGGCCAGGGAAGGGTGGCGGGCCAGGGTGGCCAGCAGCGCCTCGCCCCGGGAGGTGGCCATGGCCCGCATCCGGGCCTCATCCAGACCCGCCCCCCCCACCAGGGCCACGCCCGCGATGCCCATGTTCATGGCCACCCGGATGGCGGCCCCCACGTTCTCGGGACTCTTGGGCCGCACCAGGATGAGGCCCAGGTTGTCCAGGGGTGAGGGGGCGGGCGGCGGGGCCGGGGTCGGCTCCTGGTCGGGCGTGGCCATGGGCTACGGCTCCTGGGGCAGGAGCTGGCAGTCGCCCTCGAAGCGGATGGCGATGCCGCCCGCCTCCTGGCGGACAACGGTGCCCGAGACGCGCAGCCGGACGCCGGTGCCGCTGGTGTAGCGGCCCACCTGCTCGGCCGGCAGCCTGATCTCGACCTGTACCGGGCTCCCGGGCGCCAGGGCGTGGTCGGTGGCCAGGAACAGGCCGGCCGGGCTGAGATCCCGGCTGGTCCCCTCCCGGCTGCCGGCGGCAGGCTCCTCCCCATCCACCCGCACCGGCAGGCGGATGGGAAACCGGGGCTGCCGCCGTCGCTCCCCGGTCATGGTGCAGCCACCCCACCCCGGGCGCGGCCGGACCGGCTCGCCAGGGTGCAGGTGATCCGGCCCCGCAGCACGTCCACTGCGGAGATGGTCACGGTCACCAGATCGCCCAGGCGGATGGCCTGGCCGGTGAGGCGGCCCACCAGCTGGTGGCCCCGCTCGTCCCACTCGTAGTAGTCGTCCCGCAGATCAGCCATGGGCACCAGGGCGGAGGCGGAGTGCGCCACCAGCTCCACGAAGAAGCCGAAGGCCACGATGCCGGAGACGACCGCCTGGAAATCCTCCCCCAGGTGATCGGCCATGAACCGGGCCCGGAAGCGATCGTCCACCTCCCGCTCCGCCAGCATGGCCTCCCGCTCCCGGCCGGACAGGAATTCGCCGGCCTGGTCCAGGTCTGCCGCCGACTCCCCGTGCCGGGGCCGGGGGTGGGCAAGGAGCTCCCCCAGGGCGCGGTGCACGGTGAGGTCCGGGTAGCGGCGGATGGGCGAGGTGAAGTGGGTGTAGTGATCGGCAGCCAGGCCGAAATGGCCGGGGTTGTCCGGCGCGTAGCGGGCCTGCTTCATGGTCCGCAGCAGGAGGTTGTTGACGATGTATTCGGTGGGCGAGCCGGCCACCATGTCCAGCACCTGGCCGAACCAGGCCGGGGTGGCCGGGCCGCGGGGCAGCTCCAGGCCCAGGGAGGCGGCGAACTGGCTGAACTCCTCCACCTTGACCGCATCCGGCGGCTCGTGGATGCGGAAGAGGAGAGGGCGCTTGGCCTGGCTCAGGGCCAGGGCCACCGCTTCGTTGGCCGCCAGCATTAGCTCCTCGATGAGCTTGTGGGCCGCGTTGCGCTGCCGCCGGCCGATGGCGGTCACCTGGCCGGTGGCTGCCACCTCGATCTCCGCCTCCGGCAGCTCGAAGCCGATGGCGCCCCGCTCCTTCCGCCGGGCTGCCAGCTGCTGCGCCAGCTCATCCAGGACTCGAAGTGGGCTGACCAGCTGGGGCTGCTCGGCACAGGCCGCCGGCTCGCCGTCCAGGATCCGCGCCACCAGGGTGTAGGTGAGCCGGGCCCGGGAGCGGATCACCGAGCGGGCAAAGCGGCTGCTCCGGGGCCGGCCCTGGTGGTCGAGCTCCAGGATGGCGGTCATCGCCAGCCGATCGGCATCCGGCACCAGGCTGCACAGGTCGTTGGACAGCCGCTCCGGCAGCATGGGCAGGACCAGGGTCGGGAAATAGACCGAGGTGCCCCGGCGAAAGGCCTCCCGGTCCAGGGCGCTGCCCGGCCGGACATAGTGGCTGACGTCGGCGATGGAGACATGGAGGCGGAAGCCATCCGGAGTCTTCTCCGCCGCCACCGCATCGTCGAAGTCCCGGGCCGTCTCGCCGTCGATGGTGACATGGGGCACCGGCCGCAGGTCCAGCCGGTCGGGATAGGGCGGCGCCGGCGGCGCCAGGGCCGCGGCCTCTGCCTCGACCTCCGGCGGAAAGGCATCCGGCAGGCCATGCGCCCGCACCACCATGCGGGTGAGAACGGCCAGCTCCTGCGGATCCCCGAGGATCTCGATCACCCGGCCTTCCACGTTGGCCCGCATCTCGTCGGTGGTCTCCCGGATGCTGGCCACCACCACCTCGCCGCTTCTGGCCCCCAGGGCGTCCTTCTTTTTGATCAGGATCTGGAACGGGAAACGGTCGTCCACGGGGGTCACCAGGCCCATGGGCCCGGCCGAGGAGTAGATGCCGACCACGCTCGATACAGTACGCTCGACGATGCGGACGATGCGGCCCTTCACGAGGCCCTGCCGGTTGTGCCGGGGCAGGAGCCGCACCAGCACCCGATCCCGGTGGCGGCCGCCGGCCAGATCCGGCTCGGAGATGAGGACCTTCTCGGTCCGGTCTCCCTCCCCGGCCTCCAGATCGACGAGGCCGAATCCCCGGGGGTGCATGCTCAGGGTGCCCTCCCGCAAGGAGCGGGATGGCACCAGGGCATAGGCGTGCTCCGGGGTCAGGGCCAACACGTCCTCGGCCACCAGGTGGCCGAGCAGGCGCTCCAGATCCCGCTTGTGGCGGCGCTCCAGGTCGAGGCTGTTCATGATCTCCACCAGGCGCAAAGGGTGCTCCTGGCCGTGGAGGAGGCTCAGCACCTGGTCGCTGGTGGGGGTTTCCGGCGCCAGCGGCCGGCTGCGGGCCGCATGCTGGGGGGCCGGCCGGCCGTGGTGGCCAGGGCGGGTGGGTTTTCGGGGGGGGG
>JBFMBH010000054.1 GCA_040755095.1 Thermodesulfobacteriota bacterium | reverse complement strand
CAGGGCCCGGACCACGCAGAAGCCGAGGGTGGCGGCAAGAAGCACGGCCCAGGCGCCGGGCGGCCCCCACCACGCCTGGGCCCAGGGCATGGTGAAGACCAGGGAGGCCGCCAGGTTCCTGGCCAGCCAGCCGCCGGCCAGGAGCTGCCGGGGCCCCAGGCGCTCCACCAGCCGCACCGTACCGGTGGCCAGCAGCATGGACAGGGGCAGGAAGGACAGGAGCCAGCCCACCCAGGAGGCTGGCATCCCCAGGTGCCGGGCGAAGAGGACCATGGCCTGGCCGGCAATGCACTGCCAGGAGATGAGGTTCACGGAGGAGAAGACCAGGAAGCGGCGGGAGGCGGCAGGCAGGCGGCGCCAGCCGGCCAGAAGGGCTCTGTGGCCCTGGTCGCCGCGGGCCGGGGGCGGCTGGGTGCTTGCGCTCATCCGGGAAGGCTACCCGGAACAGGACGAATATTGAATAGGCAAAGGGCTGTGGAGATCATCGTCTACGAGCAGCGGCAGACCCGGTTCAGCACCAACGCCCTCCTGGGGGCGGTGGAGGCCTTGCCCTTCCGGGATGAGCTGGCGATCCTCGGCGCCCGCGGGCCGGAGGAGCTGCTGGCCCTCCTGGCCAGCCCCGGCGCCCACCGGCGGCAGCTGGTGCTGATCTCGCTCTTCACCTCCCAGCTGCCGGCCATGGCCGCCCTCCTGGCCACCCTGCGCCGCCAGCTTCCCGCCGGCAGCCCTGGCACCACACTCGTGGCCGGTGGCAGCCACCCCACCGGCGACCCGGCCGGCACCCTGGCCCTGGGCTTCGATCTGGTCGCCCGGGGCGAGGGCGAGGCCACGGTGCAGGGCCTGGTGACCGCCATCCGGAGCGGCCAGGACCCCCGGCGCATCCCTGGCCTCGCCTGGCGGGGCGAGGACGGACGGCTCCAGGGCAGCGGCCCGGCAGCGCCGGTGGATCTGGACCGCTACCCGCCCTTTGCCGCCCACTGGCGTCGCTTCGGCCCCATCGAGATCACCCGCGGCTGCCCCTTCGCCTGCCGGTATTGCCAGACGCCCCGCCTGGTGGGGCGCCGGCTCCGCCACCGCTCCCTGGCGGTCATCCTCCGCCACGTGCAGGTGCTGGCTGCCAGAGGCCTGGACGACCTGCGCTTCATCACCCCCAACGCCCTGTCCTACGGCACCCGGGATCCCCGGGCCGTTGCCCTGCGGGCCATCGAGGCGCTGCTGGCCGGGGCGCGCCGGATCGTCGGGGCTTCCGGCCGGATCTTCTTCGGCTCCTTCCCCTCCGAGGTCCGGCCGGAGCAGGTGAGCCCGGAGGCGATCCGCCTCATCCGCACATACTGCGACAACGACAACCTGGTGATCGGCGCCCAGACCGGCAGCCCCCGCCTGCTCGCCGCAGCTGGCCGCAGCCATTCGGTCGCCGACGTCGTCCGAGCCGTGGAGCTGGCCGCCGGTGCCGGCCTCGTTCCCTGTGTCGATTTCATCTTCGGCCTGCCGGGCGAGACCGACCAGGACCGGGCCGCCAGCCTCCAGCTCATGGAGAAGCTGGTCCGCCGGGGCGCACGGGTGCACGGCCACACCTTCATGCCCCTGCCCCAGACCCCCTGGGCACGGCAGCCCCCGGGCCGGCTGCCGGACTGGCTGCGAGCCCGTCTGAATCAGGCCACAGACAGGGGCTGGCTCTTCGGCAGCTGGCGCCAGCAGGAGGACAGCTCCCGGCGGCTGGCCGACTTCGTGGCCGAAAGCCGGCCGGCCGCCGGCCGCCCTCCATTTCCAAGCCCCCTGACTGAATGACAATTTTCCGGCCGCGCCAATTGGTGGCTTCAGTTTCGGGCCAGGTTGCACGATACTGTTAGCAGGGAAGGTAGCAACGAGGAGGGGGGAGGTGAACAGGCTGCCGGAGGGCAGTCAAGGAGGCCCCCATGGACGGTATCGATAGAGTGCAGCTCCTGGCCGAGCTTGGCGACAGCTTCTGCGACCTCAACCACGGTCCAGGCACCCAGTCCCGGGACTATCCGGCGGCTGACTACATCGTCTTGCCCTTCGGGTACCAGGACGGCGACCACGTGGCGGTGGCCGTCCGGGAGATCGTCATCCCGGTCTGCACCGAGTGCGCCCAGGCCCTCCTGGGCGAGGAGTGGACCCTGCTCTACTGTTTCGAATGCGGTGCCAGCCGCTGGGTCTGCCGGGCCCTGGCCAGGAACCGCTATCGCCACCACATCCTCTGGCTGCGGGGCTGTCCGGACTGCACCAGCCAGTTCGGCGGCCTGTACTTCAGCGACCTGCCCCTGGTCGGCCGCACCGAGCTGGTCAACCAGCACCTCCTGCTGCACGCGGCCTGAAGCCCCCTCGCCCCCCGCCTCATCCCGCCTGCCCGGCCCACCTGCCGTAAGCCGGGCAGGCGCCGGCGCCTCTCGCCAACAAATCTTTGGAGAGGGAGCCGTCGCCCGCCTATAATAGGCCTTGAGGGTCCGCCGCTCGTGTCTTACATTGGCGTGGCGATCCTGGTCTTCTTGCCGCCACTCCCCGTCCCGACCGGCAACGGTCTTGAGGTCCCATGCCTCCGAGCAAGCGCTTCTTCGTCGTCTCTGCCCTGCTCCTGATCAGCATGTTCATGCGGCCGGCGGCCGGCTTGGCTGAGCAGGAGACGCGACCGTTGCCGGAGGAGCTGACCACCGCCATCACCCATCTGCTGGCGCTGACCACCCAGGACCGGCCGGTGGTGGATCCGGAGCTGGCCGGCCGGGTGGTGAGCTTCGTGGCCGAGGCGCCGGACGCCGACTATTCTCCACCGGCGGTGGAGGACACCACCGCCGCCTTCTGCCGGTTCGATCTGCCCGTCGACCTGGAGCGCTTCCTGGGCTACATGTACAATCCGGCCATCCCGGGCCAGGTCTTCTCCCCCTCTTCCCTGCGCACCGCCTCCTACCTGCCGGTGGCGGGCGAGATCCGGACGCCGCCGGCCGTCTGGGACCTGACCGCTGCCCGGCAGGGGCCCCAGACGATCCGGGTGGCCGAGCACGAGGAGATCACCCCCGACCAGTTCACCGGCGCCTACTACGGGTACGATGTGGACCGGACCCTGATCCTTCTGGAGCATCAGGGCCGGCCGGCCTTTCTCTCCGTGGCCCGGCAACGGGATGTCTCCGATGTGGGCAAGAAGGGCGCCGCCCTGGGCAGCTCTCAGGACTGGGACTACCTGTATTCCGGTGAAAAGGGCCTGACCAAGACCGGTCTTGGCTGGGTGGACTCCTTCATGTACCGGGCCTTCTCCATCGCCGTCTACGTACCCCCGGCCGGCCAGCCGCAAGCCTTGCGCTGCGGGGTGCTCAAGTGGCTCAATGCCGGCTGGGCCGGCATCAACATGGTGCAACGCCACCACATTCTCGCCGGCATGGAGCGCTACATCCAGGACCTGCGCCTCCTGATGGCCGCGCCGCAGCTGCCGTCCGCCCAGAGCCTGGGCGAGCGCTTTGCCGCCTTCGGCCGCCTCTCCCAGGCCGACCTCCAGGACCGCACCCGCACCCTGCTGGGCAGCCTGCACCGCCGCTATGCCGACCACCCCCTGCTGGACCGGGACACCTTTGCCGCCATCTTCGACTCCGACAGCTATGTCGCCGGCCTTACCCGGGAGCAGATGCTGGCGGCCCTGGGCCTGGAGGCCCTGAAGTGCGCCCTGGACCGGAGCTGCCAGGCCCCGGAGGTCCTCCTGGACACCGAGCGGGCGGACAGCGGCCGGCCGGTGGCGGTCCGGCGCTGAAGGTCCGGCGGGAAAAAGTCGGAAAACCCCAAAGCGTGACCCGACAGCTGGCGGATGAGCATGCCCTGATTCGGGAACTGCTTGCCGGGGAGACTCAGGCCCACAGATCGGCAAGGGAGAAGCTGATGGCGTCGAAGGGGGGCACGGAGACCGGCGCATCATCCTCCAGGGCAGCGATCATGGTCCACAACCCCTCCCGCAGCACAAAGGCCTCCAGGGTGCGGGCATAGGGGTCAACGAGCCACGCGAATCCCACGCCGTGGTGGGCGTAAAGCGGCAGCTTGACCACGCGATCCTTTCTGACCGAGCTGGGCGACAGGATCTCGCATACCCAGTCGGGCACGATCTCCAGACGATGCCCGTCGGGAATGGCCGGCATCCTCTCCCGCCGCCAGCCAGCCAGGTCAGGCACGGCCACCTCCACATCCCGGATGAAGTGGACCTCCGGCTCGGGCAGGATCCACCAGCCCCCCGGGCCGCCGCGCCCGAAGCCAAAGGGAGCGCCGATATCCATGGCCAGGGCGCTGGCCACCACCCCATGCCGGCCACTGGGGCGCGGCTGGGTGTGCAGCTGCCCGTTCAGGATCTCCCCGGTGATGCCTTCCGGCAAGGCGCAAAGCTCATCGTAGAGACGCGTCTGCTGTGCCCGTGCGGTGAGCATAGTCGCTTCCCTTCCGGTTCGACCGGCGGCCGAGGGGGCGGCAGCCACCCATGCGAGAAGGCACCTGTGGCTGGGCCCGCGCCAGTCAATCTGGCGAGGAATCATAGCGCAGGCCGGATGACGAGGCAAGCTGGCGCGCCGCCGGCCCAGCCGGACAGGGCCCGCCTCTCCCTCGACCTCGGGGCCCGGTTGTCTGGAAAGCAGCCAGCATTCCTGCGAGCCCTTGCTATCATTCAAGCGATGTGTTAAGCATCCCTCTGCCCGCGTCGGGGCGTCCTGCGCCGACGGATGGCCCCCCCTGTGTCCGGTCCCACGGCTTCCGACATCCACTCCAAGCTGCATGGCTTCTGCCAGAGAGGCTGCCCCCATGACCCCCCCAGGCTGGATCAGAACCGGACTGTTGACCGTCCTTTTGGCATTGTGCTCCCACCAGGCCGTCCAGGCCGGGACCCTGGCCATCACCGGCCGCCCCCTGGAGATCCGCGCCGACGAATACGGGCGGCTGGGCGTCTACCGCTGGCAGGGTGAGGCCCTGGTGCAGCAGTATTTCCGAGGGGACGACGGCACCGGCACCGCCCTGTTCCTGAATGGCACCGCGCTGCCCTTCTACAGCCACGACACCCCGCAGCTCACCCCGATCAGCCACAGCCAGCCCGACCCGGGGACCATCGTCACCGAGGTTATGGCCGGCGACACCGGGGTGCACGTCACCCTGACCCTGTCCTACGTCGAAGGCAGCGCCTATTACCGGCTGATCTGGCAGATCAGCAATCAGGGCACGGAAGCCTACACGGATCTGGCCCTGCTGCACGGGGGGGACACCTACTTCGGCGGCGATGACAGCTCCCGAGGCCACTGGGACGAGGGCCTCAAGATGGTCTACCTGGATAATCCCGACCCCGGCATCACCGGCATCATGGGCCTTTACGGCGGCCATGACTCGCCGGCCGACCACTACTACGAGGCCCATTACGGCAGCGTCTGGACCGCCATCGAGCAGGGGAGTCTACCGGACACGGTGAATGAATCCTATCTCGACGCCGGCTATGCCCTGAAGTGGGAACGGCCGGCCCTTTTGCCCGGCGAGACCTGGACCGTGGTCGCCTTCGAGAAATGGACCGAGGCCGGCTTCATCCAGGTCATCGCCCCGGCGGACCAGACCGGTGATCCGGGCCAGGAGATGACCTACAGCTTCGTGCTCCAGAGCTTTCTTGCGGCCGAGGACTCCTTTGATCTCAGCGTCACCTCGGCCGGCGGCTGGCCGGTCAGCCTGCCCGCCGGCACGGTGGTGACCATCCCCGGCCTGGAGTCCACCACCGTGGAGGTGACGCTGGCCATTCCGGAGGCTGCAGCGCCGGGAGCCACCGATGCCCTGACCCTCACCGCCACCTCCCGCACCGATCCTCAGCTCACGAACAGCGACACAGTGACCACCCAGGTGTCCGTCACCCCCAGCGCGGTCAGCCACACCTGGGTGGCGGACGTGGACAAAAACGGCACGGTGGACGTCGCGGACTACCACCTGGCAGCCCTGCCGGCGCTGGCTCCTGACCAGCCGGATCCCCTGGCGGTCTTTGGCGGCGCCGCTCCTTACGACCCTGCCGCGCTGCGGCTGTTCACCTACGACAACCCTGCCGGCGCCTACACCGAGTATCCGGCCTTGCCGGCCGCGGCTCCGGGCAACGGCTACTGGCTCATCACCGCCGCCGACCGGCAGACCGCCGCCACCGGCCAGCCGATCCCGGCGGACGTGCCGTTTGCGGTGCCGCTGGCGCCGGGCTGGAATGTGGTCGGCTATCCCTTCATCCTGCAGGGGCCCTGGCAGGGGGTGAAGGTCCGGGTGGACGATGGCGAGGGGCCGGTGGACTACCTCGTCGACGACCCGGCCAACGTCTGGGTGGAGCACAATGCCTGGGGCTACGACCAGGGCTATTTTGCGGTGGACACCGACACCGGGGTGGTCAAGCCCTGGGAGGCCTACTGGGTGCGCAACATGGGCACCGAGCCGGTGGCCCTTCTCTTTCCGCCCCTGGCGGTGGCCGGCGCCCCGGTCGCCGCCGCCCCTGCGGCCTTCCGTGGGGGGGCCGCACCGGGGCAGGGCAAGGTCGGCCTGGCCTTTTCGCTCCGGGAGCAGGGCACAAGCCTGGTGGACCGCACCCTGTTCCTGGGCCTGGCGGCGGAGGCCAGGAGCGGGCCGGACGTCCTGGACTGCCTGGCGCCGCCGCCGGTCTCCACCCAGGCGCCGCGCCTGGTGGTCGATCATCAGGACTGGCCCGAGCGGCCTGGCCTGTACGCCGTGGACGTCCGCCCCGCAAGAAGAGCCGCCACCGTGTTCCGGCTGTCCCTGCACGCCCCGGCCCGGCCCAGCGCCACCACCTATCTCCTGCAATGGACCGGCGGCCAGACGCTGCCGAGGGGCCTCGGCAGCGTCCTCGTCGACCTGGACAGCGGCCGCGCTCATCGCCTGGGCCGGGACGGCCAGTGCGCGGTGGTGCTGCCGGCCGGCAGAGCCAGCTGCCAGCTGGCGGTGATCATGGCCCGGGGCCTTCCCCGCTTCTGAAAACGGCACATCTTCCCTGGGCTTGAGAGGTGACACAGATGACGACGAGGCGATCGGCGACTCTGGCCGGTGTCTCCCTGGCCGTGGCCATCGGCTGCACGCTGGTGCCCGGCACCGGCCGGGCCGCCCCTACCCCCGAGCCGGCAGCCGTTCCGGCCGGGCTGACGCCCCACCAGACTTACGCCCGCGCCTGGCAGGCGGTATTCGCCGACCCGGCCAACCCGCAGCTCAACTACGAGCTGGGCCGGGCGGCCATGGAGATCGGCCTGTACGAGAACGCCGCTGCCGCCTACGAACGGGTGCTCATGGTCGATCCCCATCTGGTGGCCGCCCGCTTCGAGCTGGGCCGGGCGTATTTCGAGCTGCAGTCCTACGCCATGGCCAAGACCGAGCTTGCGCAGGTCCTGGCCGCCCATCCCGAGGAGCCGATCCTCTCGGCCACCCACCGCTACCTGGCGGAGATCGGCAAGCGCACCGCCAGCCACCGGCTCGACATCGCGGTGAGCCTGGGGCTCATCTACGACACCAACGCCAATGTCGGCCCGGCGGACGGCATCATCGACACCGTCTTCGGCCCCATCACCCTGGGGCCGGCCAGCACCGAAGAGGAGGATGCGGGCACCCTGATCAGCCTGCAGGGCCGGCACCGTTGGAGCCCGGACCAGGATACCGGCTTTGCCTGGGTCAACCGGCTGGCCTACCGGAGCATCGCCTATTTCCGCAAATCGGAATTCAACCTGGCGGCTGCCTCCCTGGCCACCGGGCCGACCTATGGCCAGGGGGCCTGGGGCCTGGAGCTGCCGGTAACCGCGGACCTCATCGAATTCGGCTCCGATGCCTATGCCGAGTACTACGGCCTCGCCCCCAGCGCCGCCTGGGGACCAAGCTCGGAGGTCAGCCTGGGCAGCCGCCTCACCCTGCAGAGCCGGGACTACGACACCAACCCCAACCTGGATGGCTCCTACGCGGCCCTGGAGCTGCTGCCGCGCTACATCGACCCGCAGATGCGCTACTGGCTGCAATGCCAGCTGGGATACACCTGGGAGAATACCGAGGCAGGGTTCGAGGAGAACGACGGCCCGCTCTGGGGGGTCTCCGTGTTTGCTGATCTCCATGAGCGGTTGAAGGGCCTCGTTCAGCTCGAAAACCAGTACCTGGGCTTTGACGACCCCGATCCCATCCATGGCCGGCCACGGAACGACACCCGGATACGAGCCACGCTCAGCCTGGTTGCACCGCTGCCCTGGTGGGACCTGGACCTGGGGCTGTCCTATGTGGCCACCCGGAACCGCTCCAACCTCGACGAGCACGACTACCTCCGGCAGCAGACCACCTGCATGATCACCAAGAGGTTCTAAGATGCCCAGAACGTCCTGTCTTCCCGGGTTGATCCTGCTGGTCTTCGCCCTGGGCCTGCCCGGCTGGGCCCTGGCCGCCACCGCCCCCGTGGGCCGGGTGGCGATCCTCCAGGGCCAGGCGGAAGCCCTGTCCGCGGCAGGCGATACCCGCGCCTTGGCGATCAAGGCCCCGATCCACGCCAACGATACCATCCGGACCGGACCAGCCAGCCGGCTCCAGCTCTTCTTCCTGGACGAGACCATTCTGAGCCTCGGGCCGGAGAGCAGCGTCACCATCGACCAGTTCGTCTTCGACCAGGAGACCTCGGCGGGCGCCTTTGCGGCAGATCTCGCCCGGGGCACCTTCCGCATGGTCACCGGCGCCATCTCCCGCGCCAATCCGGAACAGGTGAAGGTGAAGACCCCGGCTGCTACCATCGGCATCCGCGGCTGTTACCTGGCCGGTGTCCTGGAAGGCGGGCAGCAGTCCCTGACCCTGGTCTTCCTGGGGGGCCTCCGGGGTGCCGAGCGGGGCATCTACGCCGAGAACGCCCAGGGAACGACTGACCTCACCATGGCCGGCTTCGGCCTCACGGTGCCGTCCGCCGGCGCTGCCCCTTCCCCGCCCATCCAGTTCAGCATCGGGGACATCCAGAATCTTCTTTCCGGAACCGAGCTGACCCCCAGCGGCCAGGAAGCCCAGGGAGGCGAGGCCACCACCGGCCGCAGCGGCGTGGTGACCGGCAGCCTCGGCGGCCCGGCTCCCCCGGTGGAGTCCGGCCCCTCGGGCCTGGGCGACACCTTCAATTCCACGGCCCCGCCCGTCCTCACCCTGCCAGAGGTGGTGCCGGAGCCGATCATCCCCCCCAGCGGACCGCCAGCGCTGCCGGAGCCGCCACCACCTCCTCCCAACTGAGCTGCCTGCTCGGGTGCAGCCGCTCCTCTTCGGCCCCAGGCCTGCCTTGACCGGGCGATCGTCTGCCGCGATGGCCGGCATGGAGGACGCAGCTAGCCGGCCTGGAAGGTGCGCCAGACGAAAATGTGGGCAGCGATCTCGCGGTCCATGGCGATCTCGGTGTGCTCGTAGGCAACACAGAAGGCCGGCGAGGTCTGCAGCACGGTGACCGTCACGCCGGGCTGCAGGCCGAGGGCTACAATCTGATGCACGGTCCAGTCGGCACTGGGCTTCAGATAGAAGATCCTGCCCGCCTCGCCCGTGCGGAGATCGGCCAAGCTCACCACAAGCCCTTCCCGCAACCGGAAGCCGCTCTGGCAGCACCGGCCCCGGGGGATGGGGCGACCGTCCGGACAGACCTCCGGATGCCCAAGCAGGGTGCAGATGGCCTCCTCCACCTCCGGCAGCAGGTAATGCTCGGCCCGGCAGGCCACCTCCTCCAGCTCGGAATTCTTCAGCTGCAGAATGCTCGACAACAGGACCTCGGCCAGACGATGGCGCCGCATGACACCGTTGGCCACGCCTTGCCCCCGGCTGCTGAGGGTCACTTGCCCACCGTGCGTGGCGATGAGTCCCTCGCACTCCAGCTGCAGAAAGTCGGCCTCGGTCACGGCCGTCGCGCAATCCCGCCGGATGGCCTCCAGGGAGTAGAGCCTCTTCTCATTGGCTCGGAGGATGGCCTCCAGGATCTCGTCCCGCTTCTCGTCGTCCATGCTTCGATTGGCTCTCAGGAAAAGGTGATGCCCAGGAAGCGGCAGGCGTGGCTCACGACACTGCCGGCGAGAAGGGCATAAACGGTTACGGCCCCCATGATCACCACGGCGGCCCTGGTCCCCCGCTCCTTGAACAGAACGATGGAGGCGTTGATGCACGGGGCGATGAGAGTCATCACCAGAAGATGGACCACCAGCTGCAGGTTGTCGTAGCTGGCGCTCAGGTGGGCGAGCTCCGCGGCACCGCTCTCCCGGCGGATCATGGTCTTGACAAACACCTGCACGCTCGTCTCCGGCAGCCCCAGAAGCTGACCGAGAAACGGCGCGGCGAGGTGCTCCAGCGTGGCAAGGCCGCCGGTCCAATCGAAGAGGAAGATGCCGAACGAGGCCAGCATGAAGACCGGCACCGCCTCCTGCAGGAAGGCGCAGGTTCTGCGAACGGCTCGCCGGAGAATCGGACCCGGTCGCGGTGGCCGCAAGGGGGGCATGGCCATGAGCAAGGGGGTCTTGCGACCCGGAACAATCCGGTTGGCCAGAAGGCCTACGCCCAGAATCTGGACCGCGATGAGCCCGAAGACGGTGAAGGTCGCGGACGCTGGCATGTTGCCGAGGATCACAAACATGACCGCGATGAGGGGCGCACAGGGAAAGCCAAGAAAGAGGAGAAAGGCGGCGATGTTCTTCTCTTTTTCGCTGCCCAGCATCCTGGTGGTGAGAATGGCCGAGGTGACGCAGGAAAAGCCGAGGGCAAGGGGGACCACGCCCTTGCCATTGAGACCGATCTTCTGGAGGGCCTGATCAAGAAGCACCGACAGACGGGGCAGGTATCCCGAATCCTCCAGCAGGCCGAAGGCCACGAAGAAACAAAAGATCACCGGCATCACCAGACCGATGGCCAGGGCAACGCCGTTGGGGACGATACCGAAGTCCGGGCCCACCAGCATCTCCCGGACAAAGACGCTGGGGATGGAGGCGGCCAGCCGGCTTGTCCAGGGGATGATGACCTCCTCGAAGAGGCAATGGTGGACGGCGTCGGCCAGCCAGCCGGCGCCGAACGAGCCCACAAAGAGGTACGTGAGGCAGACCACCAGCATGGCGATGGGCAGTCCCGTCCCGGGTCGGGTGCAGATGTCCTCCGCCGCCGGGCGGCGGGCCCGGTCTGCCTGAGCCGCCCGCAGTCGCAGGCAACGGCCGGTGATCTGCCGGGCCTTCTGGTGAAACAGCCGCTCGAACAGGATGTCGAAGGGGACGGCCCCTTCCCGCAGGCAGGCGGCGGCCAGCCCCTCGAGGTGAGCGGCCGTGTCCTCCCCGAGCACTGCCGCCAGATGCCGGCGGACCCCCTGGTCCCCACCAAGCAGCAGGCAGCCGAGAAGCCGCGAGCCGATCAGCCCTTCCGGCAGGAGCTTGTCCAGAAGGGCAAAGAACGTCTCGACGTGGCGGGGAAAGGTGACCAGACGCCGGGAGGGCGGCGGCAGCGTCCCCAGGCGTGCCACCAGATCCCTCAGCGGGTCGAGGTCGTCCGGGGTACCGGTCAGGGGCAGGACCGTGCAGCCCACACTCTGGGCGAGCTCTTGCCGGTCGATCGCCAGGCCGCGGGCCGCCGCCGCAGCCGTTCCGTTCACGGCCAGGGCCATGGGCAGACCCAGCTCCATGAGCTGGAGGGCCAGCGCCAGGGAACGGCTCAGGCTGAGAGCATCGGCTACGAAGAGGATCCCCGCCAGGTCGCCCCGCAAATACTCGGCCAGGATGTGGTCCCGGACGGTCGCCTCTTCCGCGTCCCGACTGAGCAGGGAGCAGCTGCCGGTGGTGTCGAGAAGCAGCTGCCGGCCTCCCCGGAGGGCGCCGATTCGTGACCAGGCAACCGGGGCCGTCGAGCTCGGTGCCGCTTCCCGGTTGCGACACAGCCTGGAGAACAGGCGCGTCTTGCCGACCCCGCGGTTGCCAGCGATGAGGACCTTCGCCGTTCTCGCCATGCCCATTCCTCTTCCACCTCCCCTCCCCTTTCCTCGTTTTCACCCAGGACGCTTCTCGACCGGAGCACTGGCTTCCGCGGCCAATTTGGTCTAGTTATTGCTATTTCCGACGCAGCCACGCGGGTGCGCTCGCCCCGCTGGGGCGTAGCAAGTTCCGTACCGTGCTCTGCGGTGCAAGACGCCCGCGGAGCCAACGACGTGAAGCCCAAGGGGGATCGGAGCCTCGGATCGGCGGTGGCTCCGAGGGCACAGGCCCCTTGTACCGGCGGGGCCTGTTCAGGAAGCGTAACGAAGCGATGAGCAAGGTACTTGTTGTCGACGATGACGCCGCGGTACGGGACCTGGTGAGGCAGGCCCTGGAAGAGGCATCGCACACGGTCGTGACGGCCGGCTCGTTGTCGGATGGGATCCGGGCGGCCCAGGGCAGCAGCTTTGAGGCGGTGCTGCTGGACATCCGGCTGCCGGACGGGAGCGGGATCGGGGCGATGCCACGGTTCCACCGGCTGGCTTCGCAGCCTGCCATCATCATCATGACCGCCTATGGCGGACGGGCGGATCTTGAAAAGGCCTTCTCCCAAGGAGCCTTTGACTTCCTGGTCAAGCCGGTGGCGATCGCCGATCTGGTCGGTGTCGTGGACCGGGCGCTTGCCAACCGGGCGCTCCGCCAGGCCTTCGGCACCAAGGTTCTCGACCGTCCTTCGGACCATGGCCTGGTCGGCACCAGCCCCCCCATGCGCAAGGTGCTCGAGCAGCTCGAGCTGGCGGCCCCCAGCCCGGCCAGCGTTCTCATCGTCGGCGAGACCGGCACCGGCAAGGGGGTCCTGGCACGGGCCATCCATGCCAGAAGCCCGCGGCACTGCAGGCCGTTTGTGACCGTGGATTGTGCCGCCCTACCGGAATCGCTGGTCGAAGGCATTCTCTTCGGACACGAACGGGGAGCCTTCACCAGCGCTGACCGGGCTCGACCTGGTCTCGTCCAGCAGGCCGACGGTGGAACGCTTTTCCTCGATGAGGTGGGCGAGCTTCCTCTGTCCCTGCAGAAGACCTTTCTGCGGGTGCTGCAGGAGCGCAACGTCCTGCCCCTGGGCGGCAAGCAGGAGATCCCCGTGGATTTCCGTCTCATTGCCGCCAGCAACCGGAACTTGGCCGACATGACGGCGATGGGCGCGTTTCGCTCCGATCTCTTCTTCCGTCTGCGGACCATCGAAATCAGGATGCCCGCCTTGCGGGAGCACCGGGAGGACATCCGAGACCTGGTGCGCTACCACGCCGCCCGGTTGTGCAAACGCTACGGCATGCCGGACAAGGCCTTTTCTCCCGCCTTCTTCACCGCCCTGGAGCACCACGAGTGGCCGGGAAACGTCCGGGAGCTGGTCCACCTGCTCGAACAGGTCCTCACCATGAACTATGGGATCAACACGGTGGATGATCATGACCTGCCGACGCAGATCCGGGTCAGCGCCCGGCTGGAGGCCTTGGCCAAGGTCGTCCCCCGGGGCGATGGCATGCCGGTCGCCGTTCCTGCCCCCGGTTCTTCCGAGGCCTTCCCTCGATTCCAGGATGCCCGGTCCGCCATGGAGCGGCAGTATCTCGAAGAGCTGCTCCGCGCCGCGGCAGGAAGCCGCAAGAAGGCCTGTCAGCTCTCGGGGCTTTCCCGAACCAGGATTTTCGAGCTCCTGCGCAAACACGACCTGCTTGGCCACGACGCACGCTCCTTGTAGGACCTGCCGCGCCCCGCTGCCCCGTCGCCTCCGATGACGCCGCCCTCCCTCCGGCCGGCAGTCGCCGGCCAGAGGTTCGCTTTGTCGAACATGACCAGGCCTCCCCCAGCCAAAGTATCCAGCCGGCTGCACCAGGGGGACGCCGCTGTTCAGAAAAGCGCACAGACGTTCCTCTTTCCGAACGTCGTCGCCTCTCGTGCCGCCGACCAGATCCCCCTGTCCCGCACCGTTGCGCCGGCCGTGGTCGTTGTTTCCGTCCCAGCATCGGCGTGCCGGAGGCCGTACCCACCTCGGCTTGCCTGGCGGTCCGAACCTCGGCCTCCTTGGTATCGGCCTTGCATAGGTGGCAGCCAACCCGGATTGGACCCGACTAGCGACTGCTGATGGGCAGGTGCCATGGAGAGGAAATGGGTCATCATGTTCCTGCCAGAGGAGGGCGAGGCGGAGGAGCGCCTGCTGGGACGTCTGCTGCCGTTGCTCAGAAGGCATCCGCTGGAGATTGTGCGCTCTGCGGTACAACTGGAGCGAAGCCTCCAAAGGCCGTTATTGGCCTCCGCCGTTGTCCTGCTGCTGGTGCCTGACCAGGAGGCGCTTTCCAACCTCCTGGCTGCCTCCTGTCTGTTGCAGGAAAGCACGGTCATCCTCATTTTGCCCGACCTGTCGCCAGGCACGCTTGCCAAGGCCCATGCCATGGGCGCGCGATTCCTGAGCGAGCTGGACAGCGATTTTTCGGATGTGGCGGCCGTGCTGCCACGGATGCTCGGGACACCCGAGCCGATGACGTCTGCATACTGACACCGTTCGAGGGAGGAGGAGCTGTGGCGATGGAATTCGAAGGAGCCAAGGCGGCGGAGCTGGTGGCGAAGAATGCCGCACCGGCCGGGGCCGGGGCCGGCAAGGGGGCCGCTGTGCAAGCGGCGGAAGTGGAGCTTGCGGAAGCGGCCAAGGCCGGCAAAGGGGCGGCCGCCTTGAAGGGCGCGGGCGGCGCTGCCAAGGGGGGGACGGCTGGCAAGGCAGGCGCGCTGGCTGCCGGCAAGGGCGCCGGTGCTGCGGCGGGCAAGGCAGCGGCCGGTACCACCGCCAAGCTGGGCACCCTCGCTGGGGCTGCCGCCGCCAAGGGGGTTTGCACCGGCGGCAGCCTGTGGACGGGCAGTGGCTACAGCCTGGGCCTGGGCCTCGGCCTCGGCATGTGGGGCCCCATCGCGGTGGCCGGTGCCGGCGCGCTCCTCATCGCCGGCGCTGTCGCCGTGATGAAGTCACGGCAGAAGACGGCATAGGCCAAAGATCTGAGGAGAGGTTGTCTTCATGGGAAACATCATTCTGGGGGTGGTGGCCCTGGCCTTCGGCGTGTGGGGGCTTGGCGTCTGGTGGTGGTCGGTGGTCGAGGTGGTGCGCGGCCTGGTGCCGGTGGCGGCGGTCGTCTTCGGTCTGGTGGCCGTCGGCGCCGGCATCGCCGGTCTGCGGAAAGGCGCCAGCCAAGACGAGGCCGACGAGGATGAGGAGGAACTGGAGGCAGCGGAGCCAGCAACCGGTGCCAGCAAGGCCGACCCGTTCTAGACTCCCCGTCCCGCGCCACTGGCATACTGGGACTCCCGCGACCACAGGTGGATCATGCTCGGCACATGCGGCAAACAGGTTCGGGGCTGGCTGAACTGGATCACCGTTCTCGCCGTCCTGTTTCTCATCGGCAGCTGGTGGTATTTCGACCAGGGGCCGGCGCGGCGCACGCCTCCGGGGCCGCTGGCTGCCCCAGCCAGTGCCAATGGGCCGGCCGTGGCTCCGCTGGCGCAAGCGCTCGTCCGCCAGACGGCGCCGGTCAGTCCTGCCGCCAGGGTGGTGGCCGCCGTCCAGCCCAGTGTCGTCAACATCAGCGCCCTGCGCCCGGACATCGCCGAACCGCCCGCTGGTCAGAAACAGCCGGACGGCTCCGCCAATCCTGGCGGGAGCGTCTTCCGCTTCATCGATCCTCTGGCCGGCGCCTCCATGAAGAGCATCGGCAGCGGCGTCATCATGACCGAGGATGGCGCCATCCTGACCAACTACCATGTCGTCCAGCAATCGGACCAGATCTATGTCACCTGCTTCGGGGAGCAGGGCAGCTCGCGCTACCCGGCTGAGGTTGTGCACCTGGACGAGCAGGTGGATCTGGCCCTCCTGAAGATCAGGCCCGTAGCGCCCTTGCCCACCGCGACCCTGGGCGACAGCGAGCTTCTCAGCATCGGGGATCAGGTCCTGGCCATGGGTAGCCCCTTCGGGCTGGCCCAGAGTGTCAGTCAGGGGATCATCTCCGGAAAGCGCGACGCCATCGTCATCGAGGGCATAACCCACCGGGACCTCTTGCAGACCGATGCCGCCATCAATCAGGGCAACTCGGGTGGCCCGCTGGTCAACATGCAGGGCCAGGTGGTGGGGATCAACACCGCCATCTACACGCCCAACGGCGCCTTCGCCGGGGTGGGCTTTGCCGTGCCTGCCGCCACGGTGCGGGAGTTCCTGCACGACCTCATCGCCCTGCCGGAGCCTGCTGCGTGGCCCGGCTCCGGGGGCAGCCCCCGTCCTGGCTTCGCCAAGATCGCCGCCGCAGGGGCTCCACCGCCCATCGCCCCGGGCGCCGTTCCGGTCCACAGCGATCGTGGTCCCTGCCAGCTGTGCCATCAGGTCGTGGGCGGCCCGACGGCGGCGGCCCTGCCGCCCCAGCCCATGAGCACGGCCATGGCTGCGCCGGCCGGCGAGGCCGGCATGCTGGGCTACCCGGTCCTGTACGGGGCAGCCGTTCGTCCGGTGGACTCGATCATCGCCAACCATTTCGGCCAGCCGGAAAACAGCGGCGTCTTTGTCTGCAACGTTCTGCCCGGCTCGCCTGCAGCGCAGGCCGGACTCCAGGCCGGCGACATCATTGTCAAGCACAACGGCCGGCGCTGCCAGACGCCAACCAGCCTGTTCGCGAGCATGGCCAGCCCTGACGGTGGCAGGACCAGGCTGGGGATCATCCGGAGCGGCAGACGCCAGGAGGTGGTGCTGCAACAAGCGGCGCCCCGGCAGGAGGCCATGCTGCCTGCGGCGCAGGTGCAACCGCCGGCAACGACTGACCAGACGCTGGCCGCACTCCCCAGCGCGGCGCCGGCCGCCGATTCCGCCATCCCGGCACCGGTGCCCAGCCCCCAGGAATGGGAATGGATGGGCATGGAGCTGGTGCCGGCAGAGGCGGCCCTGGCGACCGGCCAAGGCGCGACGGCGACAGAGTGCATCGTGGTCAAAGAGATCTCGGCCCGGTCGAAGGCCGAGCTCGCCGGGGTGCAGGTCAACGATGTTCTGGTCTCCATCAACCGGTTGCCGGTTCGCTCCACGGCGGACCTCAGCACCATCCTCTCTGCCTTGAGTCCGCTCGATGGCGTGCTCCTGGAGCTGGAGCGGGCGTCGCAACGGGTCTACGCCACACTGTGAGGACATGCCACCACAGAATCAGGGGGTGACAGGAGCTGAGGCCGATGCCAGCCGATGAGGAAAACGGATTCCGCCTCCGGGCGGATGCCCCAGATGACGATCAGGTGGACCGGGAGATGGTTGCCCGACTGATGGAGGCCATCGCCCGCCGGAGCAAACCCCTGGCCGGTGCTCACACCCCGCTGCCGGTCGCGCCTGCCCGGAGGGAGGCGAGGGACGAAGGACGGCCGCCCTCCCCGCTGATCCAGGCGGGAGCGGCCGCGCCTGGCCGAGGCCGGGAGGGGCAGCTGTGCCGGCCAGGCCGGCCGGTGGACGAGTCGCAAGGGGTGGCAGCCATGCAGTTCATGGCCGGACAAAGCCACCCCGTCGGACGACAGCATGAAGACAGCCACAGGAGCCCTATGAAGAACGAGCCTCGTTTTCGCACCGAGCCGTTGCCAGCCTCTGCAGCCGAGCCACCGGATGACCAGACGCCTGCAGAGGAGCAGTCGGCCTCCATGCCAAGCCAGCACGAAGAAGTGGCAAGCCAGGGAGCAGCCCGCGCGGCGACGCCGGCCTCTGCCCTTGCCGGCGGCGAAAATGCCCGGGACACCGGCGAGCCCGTGGGCGCGCCGGCCGCCGAGGCCGGCGCCGGCGACCGTTCATCATGGCCGGAAGACGCCTTGCGATCCTCTCCTGCCGCCACCCGGGAGGCCGGCCAGACTGCCGCCGAGTGGGCTGCGGAGCCAGCCACGGCCCAGCGAGAGGCCACGGCCGCTGCCGCGGCACCCGATCTGTCTCAACTGGCCGGTGGCCTGGAAGAAAGGGAGGCACCGGCCCAGGCCCCACTGGGGGGTGGGGATCGCACCGCCGGCCTGTCCCAGTCCACGGCAGAGCCTCCGGAAGGGTCCACGGAAGTGGAGGTGGAGCCGGAGGCGCCGTATGACCGGGAAGGCCGGCTGGTGCGGGTGCCGGTGGAGGATCTGGGCGCCGGTTTGGCGGCGGTGGCCGGCGCAGCCATCCGGGGGGCGACCGCGGGCGGCAGGCAAGCCATGGGAGCAGCCCGCACCCTTCTCACCGCCATCACCACCGCGGTGCCCGCCGGGGATGAGGCGCCGACTTCGGAAGAGTCGGGCAGCCGGGAGGCCGAGCCGGCGACGCTGGTTCCGGTAGAGGGTCTGGGCGAGGGGATCTGCCGACTCCTGGGCGAGGTGGGCCGCGGGGTGGTCAAAGGCGGAGTGGGCCTGGCCTCCTGCCTGGGGGCCGCCACCAGCACCGCAGCCAGGGTCACAGCCGAGCTCATGGGCCGGCTGGCTGCCGCCACGGCGTCGAGCACGAAAGCGCCTGCCGCCGAGGCGACCGGGTCCGCGGCAGCCGCCGCGCCTGCCCCCCTTGCCACCACCACCCGCGAGGAGGGAGAGCAAGCATGACGCTAGCGTACCGGGAAACAGGACAGGACAGTGAGCTTCTGATCGGCATCGACCTCGGCACGTCCCGTACCGCCGTGGCGACCAGCCAGCACTATCGCGCCATCATCCGCTCGGTGGTCGGCTACCCCCGGGATATCATCGGGGCCAAGCTCCTGGGAGCCTTGTGCGTCTTCGGCGACGAGGCACTGGACAAGAGCTCGGCCGTCGACCTCTACATGCCCCTCAAGGACGGGGTGATCAAGGAGGGGCAGGAGAAGGAGCAGAAGGCAGCCCAGGACCTCCTGGAGCATGTGGTCACCGAGGCGCGGCAGGGCCACGGGGGCCGGCTGTGCGGCATCATCGGCGTGCCGGCCCGGGCCTCGATCCTCAACAAGGAGATGCTCCTGGGCATCGCCAGCAGGGTGCTGGACGTATCGGTCGTGGTCTCCCAGCCCTTCATGGTCGCCTACTACATGAACAAGCTCCACAACTGCATCGTCGTCGATCTGGGCGCTGGCACCGTGGATGTCTGCGGCATGAAGGGAACGGTGCCCACCGCCGAGGACCAGGTGACCATCCTCAAAGCCGGGGAGTATATCGACGAGAGGCTGGCTGGACTCATCGGCCAGGAGCATCCGGATGTGCAGCTGAGCCGCACCCTGGTGCGCACCATCAAGGAGGCGCATGCCTTTGTCGGCCCACCGGCTGCCCCGGTGCTCGTGACCCTCCGGGACAGCGACGGCCGGCCGCACCCGTACGATCTCACCGAAGAAATCCGCACCGTCTGCGAAAGCATCGTCGGTGACGTGGTGGAGCAGGTCAAGGTGGTGCTGCGGAGCTTTGCCCCCGAGCACCAGGCCCAGGCCCTGCAGAACATCTATCTGGCAGGCGGCGGCTCCCGCATCAAGGGCCTCGATCGGCTGCTGGTCGACCAGCTGGGAGAATGCGGCGAAGCCCAGGTGACCTGCGTGGATGATCCGGACTATGCCGGTTGTGAAGGGGCGCTGCGCCTGGCCACCGACCTGCGGCCGGAGTACTGGAGCCAGCTGGGCGTCGTGGCCAGACGGGAAGCACCACCGGAGCCTGCTGCCAGCCCGGCAGGACCAGCCAGCAACCAGGAAGAAGGAGGCAGGTCATGACAGAAGAAAAGACCGTTCTGGAGTACGAGGCCAATGTGATCTCCCGGCTGCTGGCCTTTGTCAGCTATCTGGGCATCCTCTGCTTCTTCCCTCTGGTCCTGAGCCAGCGGGACGACTATGTCCATTTCCATGCCCGGCAGGGACTGGTCATCTGGATCCTGGAGGTCATCGCCATCGCCCTGGTCTATGTGCCCGGCGCCGGCTTCCACCTCCTCCAGGGCCTGGGGCTCCTGTGCCTGGTCTATTCCGTGGCCGGCCTTGTCTCCGTCCTTCTCGGCCGGGCCTGGAGGCTGCCGATCGTAGGCCAGCTGGCGACCAAGCTCTAAGCCCTGGCTTCCATGACCAAGTTGATCCTCTCCCTGTTCCTGGGCGTGCTTCTGCTCATCTTCACGAGCCAGAATCTGCACCAGGCCTGGGTGCGGTTCGTTATCGGCCAACCGGTGCAGCTGCCGATGATCGTGATCATCGCCGGCGCCTTCCTGTTGGGCTACCTCCTGGCTACTTTCAGCCACCTCATGCGCAGGGCCACCAGGAGGGCGGCGATCCCGCGGGATGGCGGCTTGCCGGCGGCCAACCCAGTCAAGGACACAAGGAGATGATCATGACGAAGCTCGCCTGCGGCATCTTTGTCGGCATTTTCGCCGGCGCCCTGGCCATGGAGGTCCTGAAACGGGCCAATCCGATCGCTGCCGGCGCCCTCCAGGCCGGCTGTGCCCGCCTCGTCGGCGGGGTCTGGAGCGTCCTGGCGCCTGGGGAGCCGGGAAAGACTCCTGAAAAGGGCGCCACGGACGGCGCCGAGGCCGTGGCGGTCAGCTGAGGTCCCACCTGCTCCATGCACTGCTCGGTCTGCTACCGCGCCGTCGGCTGGGTGGGTCTTGTGGCCAGTCTGGCCCTGTCACTCCTGAAGCTCCTGGTCGGACTCGTGGCCGGGTCCCACGCCATGGTCGCAGACGCCCTGTATTCCGCGAAAGACGTCCTGACCTCCGGACTCATCATCGTCGGACTTCGGGTTTCCAGCCGGCCAGGCGACGAGAAGCACCCTTATGGCCACGGCAAGGTGGAGTTCCTGATCACCGGGGTCATCAGCCTCGTCTTCATCCTGGTGACCGGTCTTCTGTGCTTCTTTGCCACAGAGAGCCTCTTCGAGGGCCGCCATGAGCCGCCGCACCTGATCGCCCTGTGGACAGCTGTGCTCGCCCTGGCTGCACAGATCTTTCTGTACAGCTATTTCCGCTGCGCCGCTTCCTGCATCAACAGCCCGATGGTGCGCACCCTGACCGGGCATTTCCATTCCGACGCCGTCTCCTCCGCCGCAGTGGCCTTGAGCATCGTCGGCGCCCACTACCTGGGCCTGTATTGGCTCGACCCCCTGGTGGCCCTGTTCGAGACCTTGCACCTTCTCAACCTGGGCGGCGAAAACCTCTGGCACTCGGTGAAGGGGATGATGGACTCGGCCGCCCCGGTCCGGGCGCGCCGGCGAATCGCCCGGCTGGCCAGCGCCACCGCCGGGGTGCTGGGAATCGAGCACCTGCTCACCCGCAGGATCGGCCAGGAGCTGTGGATCGACCTTGGGGTCGCGGTGGATCCGGAGCTGACGGTGCGGGAAGCGCGGGCGATCGGCAATGAGCTGACCGTCGCCATCGCAGCGAGCATCCCCCATGTGGGCAATGTCCAGGTGGGCTTTCGCTCCAAGGCGGAGCTGATCCCGGAGATGGAGCGGCTTCTCGCGGAGAAGCGCTCATGACGCGCTTTTGTGCGATTCATTGGAAGACTCCGGCCGTGGCCCTGGGCGTTCTGTGTCTGGCCACCTTTGCCTGGGCCATTCATCTTTGGCGGGACGGCAGCGGCAACGCCTTGCTGCCGGTCGAGAAGGTCTTTCCCCAGGCGGTTGGCAAAAACGTGGCAGCCGCGGCGGCTAGCGCCCCGGTCTGGCGGCCTGGGCAGGCCGTGGCTGCCGTGATCGCCGGCGGGCAAGCCGGAAGCCCGACAGGCTCCGGGGTGTTCGTGCATCCGGACGGCTACCTGGTCACCGCCCTGCACCTGGCAGCGGACAGGCAGGACATCGGGGTGCGGCTTGCCGGTCCCGGCGGCAGCCGGACCCTGCGGGCGGAGGTGGTCAAGGTCGCACCCACCCATGATCTGGTCATGCTCAAGGTGCTCTCCCGGGAGCAGTTCCCGTACGCTGCTCTAGGCAATTCCCGGACCCTTCGCGTGGGGCAGGAGGTATTCGCCCTCGGCGTGGATGCCCGGAGCACCGTCGCCGCCCAGTCCGGCCGCATCGGACGCCTGAGCTGCAAGCTGGCTCTGGCCGCGGCGACCATGGACAGTCTGCTGGCAACGGACGCTCCCCTGGACGTCTTTCTCGCCGGCGGCCCGCTGGTGGATGAAAACGGTTGGATGGTGGGCATGAATATCGTCGCCCTGGACCCTGCTGGCCAGCCCCGTGGCTATGCGGTGCCAGCCCACGTGCTCATGGCTCATTTCCAGGAGGTCATCGACTGGGCCGCCCTGGCGGCGAGCAATCCCCAGCCCGGCGCTGCCCTCGCGCCGGCAGCCGCACTGGCGCTGCCGGCGGCTGCCGCCGTGGCAGCTGTCTCCGATCGTCTGGGCGCGATCATGGTGGGCCTGACCGATCACATGACCGGGCAGGCCATCCTGGGCTTCCCCCTGGCCACGGCTGCCGGCCTCCTGCTCCTGGGCTTTGTTTCCGGACTCGCCGGCGGCATGATGACCATGGGCGGGGGCCTCATCAAGGTGACCGGTCTCATGCTGCTCCATGGGTACGGGATCCTCCTCATCCGGCCGGTGGCCTATCTGAGCAACATCTTCATTTACGGAGCGGCTGCACTCCGCTATCGCCGGGACCATCTGCTCGACCTGGCCCGGATCAGGCCGTTTGTGCCCTGGGCCATTGCCGGCGTCGTGCTGGGATACTTCGCCGGCACCCTGATGAGCGATACGGTCATCCGCTATCTTCTGGCCGGCTTCGCCATCCTGGTTGGCATCAAGGTGGCTGCGGAAACGCTGCAGGGGAATCCGGAGGAGCCGGCGCCGGAGACCATGGAAGCCGACCTCGAAGAGCCCTATCACAGGCGCCCATCCGGGCCCACCGCCGCCCATGGCCTCCTCGGGCTCCCCATGGGGCTCATCAGCGGCATCCTCGGCATTACCGGCGGCGTCATCGAGGTGCCACTCCAGAACTATGTGGCCGGCATCCCCTTGCGCCGGGCCATCGCCAACTGTGCGGTCCTGGTCTTTTGCACCTCGACCGTAGCCGCCGGGCTGTCCCTGGCCCACGGCGTGACGGCGGGCCACTTTGCCCTGGCCACGCCGCTGGCGCTCACCGCCCTGCTCCTGCCCGGGGCCTTCGCCGGCGGCATGTTCGGGGCCTGGCTCACCAAGGTGATACCGTTTGTCGCTCTGCGGGGCCTGTATGCCCTCCTCATGTTCGCCATGGCGTTCCGGATGCTCTATGAAGGCTGAGAATTGGCTTGTTGGCAGCGGCACGGTGCTGCTGCTTCTGGTGGTGCTCACCCGGGCCCTCGCCGGCGCGCCGGGACGCCACCCGGCGGCGGCCGGGCCGCTGGCCGGGAACAGGCTGGAGGCGCGTGCCATCCCCGCCGCCCTGCCGGCGGGCACGACCGGTCCGGCCGGGACCAGCCGGGGCAAGGTCGTTCAGGAGGGGCACTGGCTGGGGCTGGAGGTCCTGCCCCTGACCCCGGCGCTGGCCAAGGCCAACAACATCCCCGCCGGGGTGCGAGGCGTGCTGGTGGATGAGGTAACGCTCCTGGCGGCCGAATGTGGCGTGCTTGCCGGCGACGTCCTGGCTGCGGTCAACGGGGTGCCGGTGCCTGACCTGCCGGCCTTCGAAACGGCGACCCGTCGCATCGCCAACGACCGGCAGGCCTCGCTGACTGTCTACCGCCAGGGTCGGTATGGCCAAATCGAGGTGCGGGACCGCCGCCGTCTCGGCTTCGCCCAGCTGGAGGCGGCACCGATGATCCTGGCCACCGACCAGCGTCCCCACGGGAGCTACGGTGCCTGCGACCGCTGCCACGTCATCTCCAAGACCAGCCGGAATACCGGGCAGCTGGCTGCCGATCTGGGCGACGTCTTGGCCCGCCGGGCGCCGGCCATCAAACAAGGGACCGCGGCGAGCCACGGCAATCGCGGGCAGTGCGATTTCTGTCACACCTATCGACCATAGACGGAGATGAGCATGGGAAAGCCGACGCTGGGCATGCCGCCCTTTTTCGAGCAGGCCGGTCTGTACCTGTACAGTGGCCTGCAGTCTCTCAAGGGCCTCTCCACCACCTGGATCGAGGGGTACAACCGGGTCTTTTCCATCGACGAAGAGACCAGAAGGCGGTACCACCGGGACCGTGGCCTGGACCTGGCACGGAAGGGGAAGCACACCGAGGCCATCCCGCTTCTTCGGAAGACCGTGCGGCAGCGGCCGGACGATGCCGAGGCGGCCTATTTCCTGGGCAAGTCCTATCTGAAGGTCGGCCGGCAGGACGAGGGCATCCGCTGCTTTGAAATGGCCCTGGCCAGGGATCCCAGCAATCCCCGTCTGCCGGCCCACGTGGCCATGGCGCACATCCGGGCCAGGCAGTACGACCGGGCGGTGGCGGTTCTGGAGGGGGCCGTCGAGCGGGGTCACCAGGAGGTTGAGATCTACTTCCGCCTGGGCAACGCCTATGACCACCTGGGCCAGGTGGACCGATCCATTGCGGCCTACCTTCGTGCCCTGGAAAGGCGACCGGATGATGCCCGGGTGCACCGGTTCCTGGGCATGGCCTATGAGCAGATGGGCGAGCATGAAGAGTCGGTCAAGCACCTCAAACAGGCCCTCCAGCTGGAGGAGGCCGAGAAGTAAGGCCATCACGGGGAACCGGCATGCTCAGCACGGCAGCTTTCTGGAAAGGCTGGGGTGGGGACGGGGGTGGGGAAGACCGGGTCGAGCGGCTCC
>JBFMBH010000053.1 GCA_040755095.1 Thermodesulfobacteriota bacterium | reverse complement strand
GCGACATCCACCCAGACCTCCCGAGGCCAGGTGGTCCGACGTCCTGTCCAGGGGGACGGGGATGATGGGAGGTCGGGCTCGGGCGCCGGACCGGGGCGGCCGGCGGGCCGGACTGTTGACTCCCGCCGCTCGGTCGTTCTAGCCTGCTGGCAGGTTGGCGGCGGGGTGCTGCTCCGCGATCGCCGGCTGCTGGAGGCCTGCGCATGACACGACCTGACCTGACACCCCATGACCGGCACCCTGGCCCAGGGAGCGTTTCTCGCCGGAAGGCCGGTGGCGGCGCGGGACCGCCGCGGCGCTGGCCCATGGCTAGGCCGCCGCTCCATTTCGTGATCCGCACCCCGGGTCGGGTGGTCCTGGAGGCGGACCTCTTCGCGGTTCGCATTCCCACGGTGACCGGCCAGGTGGGGCTGCGGCCGGGGGGCGAGCCGTGTCTGGTGGCGGTGGAGCCGGGCCTGGTGCTGCTCCGGGCCGCGGATGCCGTCTCCTATGCCGGCACGGCCGGTGGGCTGCTGCGGCTGGACGGCGGCCAGGCCAGCCTTCTGACCCCCCTGGCGGTGGTGGGCGGCGAGCTTGCCGCGGTGATCGCCGAGCTGGATCAGGCCCTGGCCTTGCCGGGTGCGGAGCAGGAGGCCCGGGTGGCTCTGGGCCGCCTGGAGCGGAGCATCCTCCAGGAGATGGGACGGGAGGCCCGGACCGGCCCCCGCGCCCTGGGAGAGGACCGGTGACCATCCCTACCCTCCATCGCCGTGCCGATTCCCGGGCCGCTCTCGGCCGGGATGCCGCCCGCCGGCAGCGGCGGGAGCACGGGGCGCGGAGCTTCTGGCAGTCCCTGGGCCTGGCGGGCATGGTGGGCTGGCCCATCGCCCTGGCCGCGGGCGGCGGCGCCTGGCTGGGGCACGCCCTGGACCGGCGCTGGCAGACCGGGGTGCACGCCACCCTGCTGTTCCTGACCCTGGGCACCGCCCTGGGCGGGCTGGTGGCCTGGCGGGCCTTGCGAGGCAGGAAGCCATGACGGCATGGGCCTGGCTGTGGCTGCCGGCGGGCCTGGCCCTGGGGGCCGGGCAGGCGCTGTGGCTGCTGGCCGGCGTCCGGCGGCCGGGACCCGGTCTGGCGGTGGCCGGGCTCCTGCGCCTGGTGGCGGTGGGGCTGGCGCTTGTTGTGGCCGCGCTCTACGGCGGCATCGTGCCGGCCGCTCTGGGCTGGGGGGTGGGCTTCTTCTGCGGGGTTTGCTTCCTGCGCCGGCGGCGGGAGGGATCATGAGGCTGCACATCTTCGGCGATCCGGTGGTCTTCCTCCTGGGCCCGGTGCCGGTCACCGGCACCATGCTGGTCTCGGCGGCGGTGAGCGTGGCGCTGGTGGTCGCCGCCGGGCTCCTGGCCCGCCGGGTGGTCCGGGGGAGCCATGACGACTGGGCCATCCTGGCGATCCTGGCCGTGGAATGGCTCGACGAGCTGGTCCGGGGTATCGTCGGCCGCGACCATCCCCGGGTGGCGACCCTGGCCGGCACCCTCTTCCTCTTCATCGCTGCCTGCAACCTGGCGGGACAGCTCCCGGGGCTGCGGCCGGCCACCGGCAGCCTGGCCACCACCTCGGCCCTGGCCGCGGTGGTCTTCCTGGCAGTGCCGGTGGCCGGCATCGTGCGCCACGGGCTGGCCGGCTATCTGGGGCACTACGTCCGGCCCAACCCGCTCTTTCTCCCCTTGCATCTCATCTCCGAGCTGTCCCGCACCATCGCCCTGGCGGTGCGCCTGTTCGGCAACATCATGTCCGGCCATCTGGTGGTGGGGCTGCTGGTGGCCCTGGCCGGCTTTCTGGTCCCGACACCCATGATGGCCCTGGATGTCCTGATCGGGCTGCTGCAGGCCTACATCTTCACCGTGCTGGCCACGGTGTACATCGGTGCCGCCCTGGGGGCGGAGGAGGGAGCATGAGCGACCAGACCCTGATTGCCGTGGCCTCCATTGCCGCGGCCGCCCTGGCCATGGGCCTGGGGGCCATCGCCGCGGCCCTGGGCGAAAGCCGCATCGGCGCCGCGGCCATGGACGCCTTGGCCCGCCAGCCGGACGAGGCGGGGTCCATCACCCGCACCCTGTTCGTCTCCCTGGCCATGGTGGAGTCCACCGCCATCTTCTGCCTGGTCATCGCCCTCATCCTGCTCTTCGCCAACCCCTTTGCCCTGGTCGCCGGGGGATGACCGCCGTGTCGCCCTTTGCCAGCACCTTTCTCTTCGAGACCGCCAATGTCCTGGTCCTGGCCTGGGCGCTGGGCTGGCTGTTCTTGAAGCCGGTGCGCCGGGCCCTGGCCGAACGGCGGGCCGACCTCCAGGCCCGGCAGGAGGAGGCCGCGGCGCAGGAGGCGGCCGCCGGCCGGCTGCTGGCCGAGGCCCAGGCCCGGCAGCAGGCCCTGCAGGCCGAGCTGGATCGCCTGCGGCAGGAAAGCCGCGAGCGGGCGCGCCAGGAGGCGGCGGCGCTGGTGGCCGCCAGTCGCGCCCAGGCCGAGGCGACCCGGGCGACCATCCTCGGCGAGGCGGCGCATCTGGAGGCGGAGGAGGAGGCCCGCCTGGCCCAGGCGTTGGCGCTGGCCGCCGGCGAGGTGGTGGGCCGCCTGCTGGCGGAGATCGGCGGCCCGGATCTGGATGCGGCCCTGCTGGCCGCCGCCGGCCGGCAGCTGGCCGGATGGGCAGCCGCGGCCGGACCGGTGACGGTGGAGGCGGCCCGGCCCCTGGGGGAGGAGGAGCGGACCGCGCTGGCCCAGGCCCTGGAGCCGGCCAGCGAGCTGCGCTACCGGGTGCTGCCGGAGCTGGTGGGCGGGGTGCGCATCGTGACCCCCCAGGGGCAGGTGGATGCCACAGTGGCGGGTCTGGCCGCCTTTGCCGGCCGGGCCTTGACTGACCGGCTGGCGGCAGCGGCCAGGGACGGCAGCTGGTCATGACCGGGAAGGCGCACCGGCTGGCGTCGGCCCTGGCCACCGCGGTGGCGACCGTTTCCCTGGCCGAGCAGCTGCGGCCCCGGGGGGTGGTCCAGCGGGTCGGCGACGGGGTGGCCTTCATCGCCGGTCTGCCGGGGGTACGCTACGAGGAGATGCTGGCCTTCGATGCCGGCGGCCTGGGCATGGCCTACGATCTGGGGCCGGAGGGGGTGGGCGCCTTGCTTCTGGCGGCGCCCCGCCAGGTGCGGCAGGGGGAGGGGGTGGTGGGCCTGGGCCGGCTGCCGGAGGTGCCTGTGGGCGCCGCCACCCTGGGGCGGGTGATGGACCCCCTGGGCCACCCCCTGGATGAGGGGCCGCCCATCGCGCCAGCCGAGCGCCTGCCCCTCTTCCGGCCCGCGCCGGAGATCCCGGAGCGCCGCAATGTCGACACCCCGCTGGCCACCGGCGTGCTGGCCATCGATGCCGCCATCCCCATCGGCCGCGGCCAGCGGGAGCTCATTATCGGCGACCGCAACGTGGGCAAGACCTCCCTGGCCCTGGATGTGGTGGCCGCGCAGGTGCCGGGGGAGGTGGCCGCGGTGTACGTGGTCATCGGCCAGCCCATGTCCCGGGTTCTGGAGATCCGCAGCACGCTGGAGCGGGCAGGCCGGCTCGGCAACACCGCCCTCATCGCGGCCCAGGCCGCGGCCAGCCCCGGCCTCCAGTACCTGGCCCCGTACGCCGGCGCCTCGGTGGCCGAGTGGTTCCGGGAGCGCGGGCAGGACGCCCTGGTGGTCTACGACGACCTGACCAAGCACGCCGACGCCTACCGGGAGCTGGCCCTGCTCCTGGACCGGCCGCCGGGCCGGGAGGCCTATCCGGGGGACATCTTCCATATCCATGCCGAGCTCCTGGAGCGGGCGGCGGTGCTGGCCCAGGATCGGGGCGGTGGCTCGGTCACCGCCCTGCCCCTGGCCGAGACCACGGACGGCGACATCTCCACCTACATCCCCACCAACCTCATCTCCATCACCGACGGCCAGATGTACCTGGACACCGGCCGCTGGGAGCGGGGCCAGCGACCGGCCATCGACATCGGCCGCAGCGTGTCGCGGATCGGCGCCAAGGCCCAGCCCCCGGCTTTGCGCGCCGTGGCCCGGAATCTGCGCATCCAGCTGGCCCGCTTCGAGTCCCTGGAGCGGCTGGCCCGGGTCGGCCTGGACATGGACATCGCCACCCGGAAGAGCCTGGCGCAAGGGAGCACCCTCCGCACCCTGCTGCGCCAGGGCCGCATGGCGCCCCGCGGCTACGCCGAGCAGGTGCTGGCCCTGGCGGCGGTCAGTGAGGGCTGGCTGGGTGATCTGGCCCCCTGGCAGGCGCCTTTCCTGGTAGCGGCGCTGGTGGAGCTGGCCCGGCGGGAGCTGCCGGAGCTTACGGCCAGTCTGGAGAAAGGGCAGCTGCCGGCAACCGGTTGGCCGGAGGCGGTGGCGGACCTGGTGCCCCGGGCCCGGCAGGCGGTGCCGGAGGCCAGGCCATGAGGCGGGAGCTGGCCCTGCAGCAGCGGTTGGCCCTTTTGGCCACCCTGGAGGATGCGGTCAGCGCCATGCAGGCCCTGGCGGCCCATCACTTCCGGCTGCTCCGCCAGGCCCTGCCGGCGGCCCGGCGCTACCGGCAGGAGATCGAGGCCATGCGGGCGGTGCTGCCCCCGGCCGCTCCCCGGCAGGAGCGGCTACCGGCGGCGGGCCTCCTGGCCATGGCCTCGGATCTGGGGCTGTGTGGCGACTACAACGCCCGCCTCGCCCAGGAGGCGGTGGCGGCCCACGGCCGCCTGGGCCTGGGACCGGTCTACCTGGTGGGACGCCGGCTGGTGCCGCGCCTGGCCCGGGCAGGCCTGACCCCGGCCAGGAGCTACGAGGCCCCGGCCAGTCTCGACGGCCTGGCCCCCTTGCTGCTGCGCCTGGTGCAAGACCTGGCCGCCGACGTCCAGGACGGCCGGCTGGGTGGCCTGCATCTCTTGGCCGCCCGCTTCGACGGCGTCGGCCACTCCACACCGGTCATCACCCGCCTGCTGCCGGTGGCGCCCCAGGAGGCCACCCCGTGCCCCGGACCCTCGCCCTATGTGCCGGCCGATCACCTGGCCGGGGTGGTGGTGCGGGAGCTGTTGTACATCACCCTCCACGAGACCATGCTGGACGCCCTGGCCGCCGAGCAGGGCATGCGGCTGGCCGCCGCGGAAGGGGCACGGCAGTGGCTGGCCAGCGGCCGGGCCCGGGTCCAGCGCCAGCTGGCCGCCAGCCGCAGCGAGGCCGCCACCCAGGAGATCCTGGACATCGTTGCCGGCAGCCGGCGGCGAGGGGAGCGCTGAAGAACGGAGGCCGGATGGTCACGCCGGCCTGGGGATGCGGAGCCGGTGGGCCCCGGCCTCGGGTGCAGCCAGGCTGCTGCCTGGTCCGGTGGCGTGCAGGAGCCGTTGCAGATCCCGCACCGTGGCCTGCAGATGGCCGGTCTGCTGGCCCAAGGCCTGGGCGACCGCTGCCGTCTCCTCGGCCGAGGCGGCGGTGGCCTGGGTGACCTTGTCGATCTCGGCGAGACTGGTGTCGATCTGGCCGATGCCCTGGGCCTGCTCCTGGGACGAGGCGGCGATGCCGGAGATCAGGGTGTCGATCGTGCGCACCCGATGGGCGATGGCGTCAAAGGTGGCACCCACCTCCTGGCTGACGCTGACCCCGTTGTCGGCCCTGGCGCTGGCCTCGGCAATGAGCTGGGCGCTTTCCTGGGCTGCCCGGGCGCTACGCTGGGCCAGGCTGCGCACCTCCTCGGCCACCACCGCGAAGCCCAAGCCGGCCTCACCGGCCCGGGCCGCCTCCACCGCGGCGTTCAGGGCCAGGAGATTGGTCTGGAAGGCGATCTCGTCGATGGCCTTGACGATGCGGCCCACCTGGGCGCTGGCGGCCTTGATCTCGTCCATGGCGCCGGCCATCCGCCGCACCTGCTCGACCCCGGCCTCGGCAGCGCTGCGGGCCTCACTGCCTACCTGGCGTACGTTCTCCGCGTTCTCGGCGGATGATCGCACCATGCTCTCGATCTCGGCCATGGCGGCGGTGGTCTCTTCCACCGCAGCCGCCCCCTGGCCGCTGCCCTGGGCCAGGGCGTGACTGGAGGCCACCATCTCATCGGCGGCGTGGCCGATCGCCAGGGTCACCTCCTGCAGCCTGTCGGCCGCACCGGTGAGGCGCCTGGTCGTCTCCCGCCACAGCTGCCAGCCCACCGCGGCGAGGACCAGCAGACCAGCACCAACGGCCCCGGCCGTGGCGCTGACCTGGCGGCGAATCCGGGCTTGTGTCTCGGCGAGGCTCCTGGCCGCGCGCTCCCGGGCCAGGGCCTGCCGCCGGTCGATGGCGGCCATCAGGGCCTCGAAGGCCGGGTTCGCCTCCTCGATGGCAAACTGGATAGCCACCGCCTGGCTGCCTTGCAGAAAGGTGGCCACCACCTTGCTGTTGGCGGCGGTCAGGGTCGCCAGGGCGGCAACCGCCTCCTCGCCATCGGCCAATGCCCCCAGGGAGGCCCGGGCATCGGCGATCACCCGATCATTTCTGGCCATGAGCTGCTCGATGCGGTCAATGTCCTCGCTGCGGAGCAGCTCCTGCACCGTGGCCTGGACCTGGGCCGCGTCCTGCACCAGCTGGAACACCTGTTGGCCTTCCGCGGCCTGCTGATCCAGCAGCTGCCGCCCTTCGGCCGCCACCCGCTGGATCAGCCAGCCGGCAGCTCCGGCGGTGGCGGCAGTGATGACCAGGGTCAGGAGGAGGAGCAGCAGCAGCTTGCGGGAGATACCCATGGCGAAAAAGCCTCCTGAGGCGGGATGGCGGGACAGGCCCGGCATCCCGCCTGACGAGACAACGGTGTGGCGCGGGCTAAAGCTTGGCGATGCTGAGGCCGATGACGATGGAGCCGATGGGGGTGGCGCCGTCCAGCACCGGCAGCCCGATCTGGACCTGCAGCTGGCCGGTGGACTCATCCACCTCCGCCGGTCCCTGCCAGGTCTTGCCGGCCATGGGCTCGTCGTGCTTGGCCTTGCCCTTGTGGCTCCAGCTGGTGGTCTTGGCCAGGAAGGCGACCTTGCCGCCATCGGCGCCGGAGACAAAGATCTCGCTCACCGTGTCGTCCTTCGTGGACTTGAGATGCGTCGCCAGCTCGTTCTTGGCCAGACCCCGCACAAAGGGATCGAGAACGGTGAGGGCCTTCCAGGCCTCGTTGGTCATGGTCCTGGCCTCGGCTGGCGGGTTGGCGTTGTAAGCCTTGACCGCAGCGACCACAGCCGGGTCGGTGCTCCAGGCCTGGAAGGCCTGCACCTTGGCAGCCAGCTTGGCCTGCTGGTCCGGGGTCAGGCCTTCGGCAGCGCAAGGGGAGGTGAAAAAAAGGCCGAGAACCAGGGGGACGAGGATGGCGCAGGCGTGTCGCATGGCAAAGGCTCCTTGCTGGCAGGTCGTGGCGAAGGCCGGCACCGCCGAGCGCGGTCCGGGGTTGCACGCTGGTCGGAACTGGATGGAGGATCCGGGCCAGGGCGGCCCGTCGTGCCAAGACACCGCCGGAACCGCTGGCTGGGTGCCGTTGACCGCAATGACTTAGCTTCCCAGAAAACCGCCAAACATGTCAATGGACTTCACATCTGACCAGGGATCCGATCCGTGGTGATCCGGCCGGTTGGGGCCGGCAGCGCGGGGGCCAACCGAGACGCCGGCGCCCCGGGCGGCGCCGAGATCTTGACAGCGCCATTTCCGGAAAATAGAGTGGCAAGCCTGGGTGATCAGAACACCGGGAGGCAGCCATGGCACAGGTGAAGAAGGGCTCGAAGGTCAGGATCGTTTACACCGGCAAGCTCAAGGACGGCTCGGTCTTCGAGAGCAATGTCGGCAAGCCGCCCCTGGAGCTGGTGGCCGGCAAAGGCAAGGCGCTCAAGGGCTTCGAGCAGGCGCTCCTGGGCATGAGCCTGGGCCAGACGAAGACCGTGACGCTCAAGCCTGCCGACGCCTATGGCGCCAGGGATCCGGCCCTGGTGTGGACCGTGGCCGCCGCCGAGCTGCCGGCGGGCTGCGCGCGGGAAACCGGCACAGAGGTCGCCTTCCGGCGGGCCGACGGCACCGAGGTGGAGGGCCGCATCGTCCGGATCGAGGCAGACCAGGTGACCGTGGACGGCAACCACCCCCTGGCCGGCCGCAACCTGACCTTCGAGATCAAGGTGGTGGGGCTCGGGTGAGGGACGGCCATGGCCGCCGAGACGGATCTCAAGGCCCGCTGCCTGGAGAGGCTGGCCGGCATCAGCCTGGACGAAATCCATCGGAAGCACATCGCCGAGATCCTGACTGAGCTGGACTGCCCCAAGGCCTTCCGTTGCGTGGAGCAGGGCTTTGTCCAGCTGTGCCGGGCGGTGGACGTCGGCCGCGCCACCTACCTGGCCTGCTTCGAGCCGCTTCCGGCCGCCTGCCGCTTCGCCTTGGATCTGGGTGGCGAGCACTACTGCCGCTGCCCCTTGCGGGTCTACCTCATGAAGCACCTGCAGCGCTAGCCGCCCTGTTCGCCCTTTCCTGGCCGCATCCTTCATCCTTCATCCTTGCCCCTTGCCCCTTGCCCCTTGCCATCCTGCCTGCAGCTGTCGCCGTGCTGCTGCCGCATATTCGATAAGCAGAGGCCCGGTCAATTCGGCTTCGACCACGTGGGCACCCAGGCGTCAACGGGGTGGGCGATCGCCCGCAGGGCGACGCATGCGTCGCCCTCTGTGCGCCCGCTTGCAGGACCAAAGCATCCAGCCCGGCGCCGGCCTTGTCGAATATCCAGGTGCTGCCGCCGGCCGTTTGTTCCCCGGCCGGGCCATGGTGTATGATGGCATCGATGAGGACTCGCGGCCGCGACAGACCACAGACCGCCGGAGGTCACATGCACGACGAGCTGGTCTTTCGGGCGCATCGGCGCCGGGGCCCCCAGGGGCTGTTGCAGCTCTTTGCCCTGTTGTCCCTGGGTGCCATCGTGCTCATCATGGTCTTCACCGGTCTGGGGATCACCAGGGTCTCCGAGCGCTCGGTCATCGGCGACGCGGAGCGGACGGCGGTGGGCATTGGCCGGGCGATCTTTACCCAGGAAAGCGGCCATCTTCTCGGTCAGGGCCCGGGGGGCAAGCCGATGCTGGTCGTCAGCCCCGAGGGGCTTGCCACCCTTGACCGCCGGATGACCGGCTATCTGGCCCCCTTCAACATGCTCAGGATCAAGTTTTTTGCGCCGGACAAGGAGATCGTCTACAGCACCGACCACGGGATCATCGGCCAGAAGGATGCGGACAACACGACCCTGGGTGCGGCGCTCACCGGCCAGACCGTGTCCAGGCTCACCCGGAAAGGCTCGATCCTGGACCTGGCAGGCGAGCAGCGCTACCAGGTGGACGTGGTGGAGACCTGTCTTCCCGTCATCACCCCGGCGGGCCAGATCGCCGGCGCCGTCGAGGTGTCCGTGGATGTCACCCCGGCCCTGCGGCAGCTCAAGGCCACGGCCACCTCCTCTCTGGTGGTGCTGCTGGTGGTCCTGACCGTCGCCTTCGGTGTGCTCTGTGCCCTGATGGCCGTGGCCACTCGCGAGCTGGCCGACGCCCGGCGTCACCTGGAGGAGATGGCGGTCACCGATGGCCTGACCACGGTGGCCAATCGCCGCTTCCTCATGGCCCGACTGGACGAGGAGCACGAGCGCGTCCGGCGGGGCTTTGCCGACGCCCTGGGCCTGGTGATGGTGGACATCGACCACTTCAAGTGGGTCAACGATGCCTTCGGCCATCAGACCGGGGACGAGGTGCTGAAGGCGGTGGGCCAACGGCTGCGCCAGACGGTCCGCCGCTATGACTTGGTGGGGCGCTACGGTGGCGAGGAGTTTCTGCTTCTCCTGCCCAACACCGGAGCTGCCGAGGTGCAGGCGGTGGCCGAACGGGTGTGGGCCGCCATCCGCGGTACGCCGGTGGCCCGGGATGCCGGGGAGCCGGTGGCGGTGACCGCCAGCCTGGGGCTGGCGGTGGCCACCCGGGAGGACCGGGAGCCGGCGATGGCCCTGGCCCGGGCCGACGCCGCCCTCTACCGCGCCAAGCACAGTGGGCGGGACCGGATCTGCGGGCTTGCGACCGCCGGCCGCCAGAGGTCAGGTGGGCGAGAGGAGGCGGTCTAGGCCGGCAGCGGCCGGCGGTCCCCGAAGACCCGCTCCCGGAAGAAGTCGATGAGACCCTGCCGGCGGACCAGAATGCGGCCCTGCTCGTGGATGAGGTCCGACACCCGGTTCTTGACGATGGTCATCTTGTAGTCGATGTGGGCCTCGAAGCGGTTGTCCAGGTACCAGGCGAACAGAAGACCGAAGAGAAGACCCGGCGGCGTGAAGCCCTCCGGCCCGCTCACCAGCCGCTGGTAGCGGCGAGGCACCGTGACGGACGGCCGCAGCCGCGCCAGCGTCAGATAGTCGTCCAGCTCGGCGTCGGTGAACAGGCACTGGCGCTCGGCCGCCGGCCGCACGGTCAGGAAGAACACCTTGCCCAGTTCCTCCCCCTCGAAGGCGATGGCCTCCATCCGTTTGTCCGCCGCGTAGTTGCCCAGGAGCGACTGGCCCAGGGCCACCAGAAAGGCCACCTCGAAGCGGTCCGGCCGCTCCCAGACATCCTCCCGGATCTTCACCAGCCGCGTTTCCGGCTCGTAGAACGAGAAGACATTGTCCCATTCCTGGCTGCGGGGCCAGGCGCCGGCCGCCACCGGCACGATGCCGTCCAGATAGGCCAGGTGCATCAGGCGGATGTCCCGATGCCGCCACAGGATGGCGGTGATGCGGGACAGGCAAGCCGGCGGCAGGCGGAGGGCGGCCAGGCGCTGCCGGATGGCGGCCAGGCGGGCGGCCGGGGTCTGGCGGTCGGGGTGGAGGACCGCCGGAGGCTCGGGCAGGGCAGCGGCCAGGGCTGCCGGCCCTGCCGGCAGCTCGTCCCGGATCGCCCACAGCACCCGGAAGGTGCGGGCCATGGTGGCCGGATCGTGCTGGATGACCCGCCGCTCCCGCAAGGCCTGCGGGGAGAAGAGCATGGCCGCGATGGGCTCGAAGCCCAGTCTCCGCACCGCCTCCCGGTCCAGGTAGATGGGCACCTTGTTCTCCACGGCATAGGACTGGAGCACATGGCCGGGGATGTGCTGGAGACCGGTGGTGAGGACGAGCTGAAACAGGCCGTGCACGCCGCCGGGGATGTTGCGCTGGTAAGCCTTGAGCAGGTCGGAGACGTGGAAGCGCCGCTCGGGGTGCTCCCGGGCGCTGTCGGTCTCCCCTTCCTGGACCCAGAGGTTGGCGACCAGGATCTTCAACGCCCTGGTGTTGGCCCGCACCGCTGCCGCCAGACCGGGCACCTGCAGGACCGGCACGATGCTG
The DNA here is from genome assembly GCA_040755095.1 of Thermodesulfobacteriota bacterium. Lineage (NCBI taxonomy): Bacteria > Pseudomonadati > Thermodesulfobacteriota > Thermodesulfobacteriota bacterium. The sequence goes on along the minus strand of JBFMBH010000053.1, from coordinate 13,292 downwards.
GTGAACAGGCTGCCCGGGGCGAAGGCGATGATATCGGCCTCGGCCACGGCGGCCAGCACCTCGGCAGGGACCGCCGGCGGCCCGGCGAACTCCACCAGCACCCGATCCACGGGATAGCCGCGAAGGGCGGTGCCGCTCTTGGCCTCGCCGGTCACCAGGACGCCGTTGGCGTAGAGGACCTTGATCTGGGCCGGGGTGAGGGTGCAGGGCAGGACCCCGAAGGGGTTGGCGGCCAGGAAGCAGGCCAGGGTCTGCAGGCCCTTCAGGACCGCCTCCGGCCCGGGGTGCGCGTCGCTGATGCCGGCACCGTTGTTGGGCGCATAGGCCGCCGCGGCCAGGAGCAGGTTGCCCAGGCACTGGGGCCGGGCCAGGGTGGGCGCAAGGCGGGGGTCGGCGAAAAGGGCGCGCACCAGCGGCGCCAGGCCCCGCCACATGGCCGGGGGCATGGCCTCGGGATCCACGCCGGCCGCCTCCAGGAGGGCCGCCGCCGACAAGGGCGGCTCCTGGAAGCGGTGGTTGAAGAGCCGGAAGAGGAGGGCGGCCAGGGCCCGGGCCTGCTGGCCGGTCAGGCCATAGCGCTCCATGAGCTGCTGCTCCTGGATCGAGGCCAGGAGCACGTGCCGCAGATCCCCCAGGGCCACCAGGGGCAGGTCTTTGAGGATCTCGCCGGTGGAGCCGCCGTCGTCGGTGACGCAGACCACCGAGGTGGTGTGGGGGAAGAGCTCCTTGAGGCCCCGGAAAGGCGACGCCGTCCAGGCCGGGTTGCGGGAGTCACCGCCCACCAGGTTGGCGAGCCCGGTGCCGCCGCCAAACAGCACCACCCGCACCTGCCGGGTGTCGGTGGCGGCCAGCAGCCGGCCGATGGCTGCCAGCTCGGTGCCGATGGCGCCGGCTGCGGCCGGCGGCCCCAGCTGATCCAGCTCGATGAGCTTCTCCGCCAGGCTCTCCTGGGGGATGAGATCGAGCGGGCAGAAGCGCCGGTCCGCCAGGGTCGCCAGGGCCTGGCTCAATGCCGCCGGGGCCGCAGTCATGGCGCCCGGGAATCCGGCGGGCAGGGGCGGGCCCACGGCGTCACAGGCCCGTGGCCGCCATCTGCTCCCGGACCGCCCGCTCCGAGGCGGCCAGGGCTGCCTGCTCCTCGCCGGTGAGCGGGAATTCGATGATCCGCTCCACCCCCCGCCGGCCCAGCACCACCGGTACGCCCAGGAAGCAGCCGGCGATGCCGAACTCCCCGTCCAGATACGCCGCGCACGGCAGCACCCGCCGGCTGTCGGTCAGGATGGCCTCCGCCATCCCGATCACCGCCAGGGCCGGGGTGTAGAAGGCGGAGCCGGTCTTGAGCAGCCCGACGATCTCACCGCCGCCATGCTGGGTGCGGTGGACGACGGCGGCCAGCTCCTCGGCGGACAAGAGATCGGTCACCGGCACGCCGCCCACACTGGCCAGCCGGGTGAGGGGCAGCATGTTGTCGCCGTGGATGCCCATCACCAGGGCGGTGACGTCCCGGGGCGCCACCCCCAGGGCCTGGGCCAGGAAGAGACGGTAGCGGGCCGAATCCAGCACCCCGGCCATGCCGATCACCCGCTCCCGGGCGAAGCCCGAGACCTTGAAGGCGGTGTAGACCATGGCGTCGATGGGGTTGGTGACCACCAGCAGCACCGCCTCGGGGGCATAGCGCGCCACCTCTTCGCTGCAGGCGCGGACGATGGCCACGTTTTTGGCCAGAAGGTCGTCCCGGCTCATGCCCGGCTTCCTGGCCAGACCGGCGGTGATGATCACGACATCAGCGCCGGCCAGGGCCGCAAAGTCGTTGGCGCCCCGGATGCCGTGGGCAAAGCCGGCCAGGGGCGCTGACTGGGCGAGATCCAGGGCCTTGCCCTGGGGCATGCCCTCCACGACATCGACGAGGGCGACCTCGCCCAGTCCCTTGGTCATGGCCCAGTGGGCCGCGGTGGCGCCGACATTGCCGGCGCCGATGATGGCGATCTTCTTGGTCATGGCAAAGGGTCCTTGGCTTACGCCAACTGGCTGCGGAAGACAAAGTAGACGGCGCCCACCAGGCAAAGGCCCGCCCACAGGTAATCCAGCTTCAACGGCTCGCGCAGGTAGAACAACGAAAAGGGGACAAAGACGCTCAAGGTGATCACTTCCTGAATGATCTTCAGCTGGCCGACGGACAGCACCGTGTAGCCGATCCGGTTGGCTGGCACCTGCAGCAGGTATTCAAACAGGGCGATGCCCCAGCTGACCAGCGAGGCGACGATCCACACCTTGTGGCCCAGCTCCTTGAGGTGGGCGTACCAGGCAAAGGTCATGAAGACGTTGCTGCAGATGAGAAGAACGATCGTCGACGCCAATGGGTGCACGTGCGGTCTCCCTTGCGGCCGGCCCCGGGCAGGGCGGCGGCCTCAACAGCGAGCCGGCGGCCCGGCGGCCGCCTGCCGCAGACATTCCTCCACCCGGGCCACATCGGCCGGGGTGTCCACCTCGATGGAGTCGTGGCCGGTCTCCACCACCCGGATCCGGAAGCCGTGCTCCAGGGCCCGGAGCTGCTCCAGCCGCTCCCGCCGCTCCCAGTCCCCTTCCGGCAGGCCGACGAAGATGGTGAGAAACCCTTTGCGGTAGGCGTAGAAGCCCAGGTGCTTGTAGAACGGGCCGGGCCTGCCGCCGTCCCGGTCAAAGGGGATGGTGGCCCGGGAGAAGTAGAGGGCGTTCCCCTGCCGGTCGAAGACGGTCTTGACGTGGTTGGGATCCCGAATCTCCTCGGGCCGGCGGATCCGGTAGATCAGGGTGGCCATGGGCAGATCCGGCTCGGCCAGCATGGGCCGGGTCAGCTCGTCGATGACCGCGGGCGGAAACAGGGGCTGGTCGCCCTGGATGTTGACCACAATGTCCTGGTCGGAGAGGCGAAGAAGCCCGGCCGCCTCGGCCAGCCGGTCGGTGCCGGTGGGGTGGCTTTCCCGGGTCAGGACCACCTCGCCGCCGAAGCCCCGGACGCAGGCGGCGATCCGCTCGTCGTCGGTGGCCACCACCACCCGGGACAGGCTGGCTACCTGGCAGGCCCGCCGGTAGACGTGCTCGATCATCGGCCGGCCGAGGATGGCGGCCAGGGGCTTGCCGGGAAAGCGGCTCGACTGGTGGCGGGCGGGGATCAGGGCCACCACCTGGGGCGAGGCAAGGGTTTCGGCCATGGCACCGCGGGATGGCTAGAGGCGCGCGGCGGCGCCGATGGCGTCCGCCAGCTGCCGGAGCCGCTCCTCGGAGAGCCGCACCGGGATCTGGTAGCCCAGGCAGCGGGACATGAGGGCGGTGGAGGCGGGCAGGGCCGCCGGGTCGTAGAGGGCGCGGCTGCGGCCGTCCGGCTCCTTGAAGGGCCAGCCGCTGGCGGTGACGGTGGCGCCTGCCACCAGGTGCTCCCAGCGGGGGTAGAAGTGCCAGGTGTTGCTGCCAAAGGGGATGGCGCCAGCGCCGTGCTCCCGGAGAACGGCGTTGACCCGGGTGGTCTGTTCCGCATCCGGCAGGAAGAAGCACAGGAAGGTGGCGGTGTCGCCGGCCGGGTCCAGGATCTCCCGGAAGCTTATGCCGGGGATGCGGGCGAGAAGCTCCTGCAGCCGGGCATGGTGCGTCTTCTGGGCCGCGATCATGGCCGGCAGCTTGGCCAGCTGGGCGCAGCCGATGGCGCCTTGCAGCTCCATCATCCGGTAGTTGAAGCCCACGAACCGCCGGCCCTCGCCGCCCCGGGCGCCGGGGTTGGGCACATGGTCGTGGCCGTGGTCGTGGTACTCGCTCATGGCCCGCCACAGCTCGGCATCGCCGGTGATGATCATCCCGCCCTCGCCGCAGGTCATGGTCTTGACCGCGTCGAAGGAGAAGGTGCCGCAGCGGCCGAAGGTGCCCAGCATGCGGCCAAGAAGGGCGCCACCGGCGCTCTGGGCCGTATCCTCGATCACCGGGATGCCGTGGCGGTTGGCCACCGCCATGATCTCCTGGATCCGGGCCTGGGCACCCAGCATGTGCACCGGGATGATGGCCCGGGTCCGGGGGGTGATTCTCTTCTCCAGGTCCGCGGGATCCATGTTGAGGGTGGCATCGATCTCGGTGAAGACCGGCACCGCGCCGGCGTCCAGGATGGCCTCCCAGGTGGCCACAAAGGTGAAGCCCTGGGTGATGACCTCGTCGCCGGGGCCGACCCCCAGGCAGGCCAGGGCCACCTTCAGGGCCGCGGTGCCGGAGGTGACCGCCTGGGCATGGGCGCAGCCGCAGAAGGCGGCAAAGCGCTCCTCGAAGGTCCGCACCTTGTAGATGCCCCGCCGCTCATTGGGAAACTCGTAGCGGAAAAGGACCCCGGTCTCCAGGACCTCCAGGATCTCCTTCTTCTCTTCCTCGCCAAAGACCTCGAATCCGGGCATGGGGGGTCTCCTGCCTCCGACAATGGTCAAACGCTACCGTGAACGACGAGCCGCAGAATGCCCAACAAGGAATTTCAGACACCGGCCAGGGCCTGCTGGTAGACGGCGATCACCTCATCCCGGGTCGGCCGCCGGGGGTTGTTCTCCACCGGCCGGGTGACGGTGAGGGCGATGTCCGCCATCTTCGGGATGTCCTCGGCCGGGATGCCCAGGGCCGCCAGGGTGGAGGGGATGCCGATGTCCCGGTTGAGGCGCCGCACCGCCTGCACCGCGGCCTCCGCTCCCTCCCGGGCCGAGATCTGGGGGGGGGCCGCTTCCATGGCCCAGGCCACGGTGCGGAAGCGGTCCGGGACCGCAACCAGGTTGTAGTCCATGACATAGGGCAGGAGCACCGCGTTGGCCAGGCCGTGGGGGATGCGGTGCATGCCGCCCATGGGGTAGGCCATGGCATGCACCAGGCCGACGCCGGCGGTGGCCAGAGCCTGGCCGCCCAGGAGGCTGCCCAGGAGCATGGAGCTTCTGGCTTCGAGGTTGCGGCCATTGGCGCAGGCCGGCCCCAGGCAGCGGCTGATGAGGGTGATGGCCTCCAGGGCATAGAGATCCGAGACCGCATTGGCCTGCACCGAGACGAAGGCCTCCAGGGCATGGGTGAAGGCGTCGATGCCGGTGTAGGCCGTGACCGTCTTGGGCAGGCTGACGGTCAGGCTCGGATCCAGGATGGCGGTGTTGGGATAAAGAAAATCGGAGTTGATGCCGCCCTTGGACTGGGTCTTCTCGTTGATGAACACCGCGGTGAAGGTGACCTCGGCGCCGGTGCCGGCGGTGGTGGGCACCATGATGGTGGGCAGGCCAGGCCTTTTCACCTTGCCCAGGCCCAGGTAGTCCTCGGCCGCGCCGCCATTGGTGGCCAGCATGGCCGCCGCCTTGGCGACATCCATGGCCGAGCCGCCGCCAGCCCCCACCACCACATCACAGCCCTCGCCGACGGCCAGGGCCGCCGCCTCGTCCGCCAGGCGCAGGCTGGGCTCCGGATCCACCCGGTCGAAGGGCACGAAGGCCAGGCCGGCCGCAGTCAGAGGCGCGGTGATCTTCTCCACGAGGTTGGCTGCGGCCAGGCCCGGGTCCAGGACCAGGAGAATCTTCGCGCCCAGGAGGTCACCCACCGAGCGGGGAAGGTCGTTGATGCTGCCAACACCGAAAAGGATCCGGGTGGGCAGGGAAATCCGGAAGGACTGGCTCGCGTTCATGGCGCCACCTCGGGGGCAAAGCATCAGGGGAAGGCTGACCGGAGGCCGCCCGCCGGGGCGGCCTTCCGTTCCGGAGCCGGATTATAGCTGATGACCGAACGGGTTGAAAGGGCTTTCGGGCATGCCGCCGGCCCTCAAGCCCCCTCCGGCAGCCCGTCGAAGAGCTCCACCAGGCCACTCTCCAGGGAGTACTCCGCCGGCACCCGGGAGTCCGAGCAGCCCAGGACGATGGCCAGAGGCGCCTGGCCGGCCGCCAGCTCCGAGCGGCGGGTGTGGGACAGGAGCGCGTCGAGGCTCCTGACGTTGTCGGCAAAGCGCCGATTTCCTGCCCGCAGCCGGGCCAAGGCCTCGACACCGGTCAGCATGATGCGTCTCCTCTCTTTTTCTGTTCCCATGACTCCCACAGCTCCCATGGACCCATGAACCCATGGGACCTATAGGACCTATAGGACTTATGGGAGACCACCATGGCCAACTTCCGGCGTTGCACCCATTGGGGTACGGCCGGTCCTGGCCGCTCATCAGGGAGCGGGGGCCTGGCCCTCCCGGACCTGGAGCCGGAGGCTGTCGACCCAGGTCCTGGCCCCGGACACCGCGAAGTGGAAGGTGTAGCTGCCGGCGGGCAGCCGGCTGTCCAGGACGGTGATCGGGTCGACATCCACCAGCGGCCCCCGCAGGAGGCGCCGCACCCCAGGGATGACCCGGAGGGGCCTGGTCACCAGGGAGGCGAGGTGCCCGTCCCGCTCGACGAGCAGAAACCAGTCGTTCCGTTCCCCGGCACGGCTGCCGGCATCCAGCGCGATGGACAGCGCCACCGGCTGATCGGTGGTGAGGGCCAGCGGGCCATCCTGATTGTTGCCTCTGATGTCCGGCCGGGGGGCACGAACCGTGTCGTCGAACAGGATGGCCACCCGCTCCACGGTGACCTCCCCGGAGGCCAACGCCTGGTTGCCCTTGAAGATCTCGGCATGGACCGCGAGCTCCCCTTTCACCTCGTAGGTCTGACCCGCGTAGAGATGGGTCCAGGTAGGGGCGCCGGCCAGCCGATGGGTCATGGTCACGGTGGCGGACCGGCTGTCCTGCCCGGGCTGATGGACGAAATCGATGCTGTCCAGCTCCTGCTTGTAGACGAGAATCCAGCCGTAAAGCCGGCTGTCCGCCGAGCCGCCGCCCATGGCCTGCGGCGTCAGGGCGTCGAAGTCCACGGCCAGCTGGTACCGGAGGGTGATGGCGATGGTGGCATCGGCGACGGTGGCGCCGTAGGGCCCCTCCTCGACCCGGAAGCGCACGCCAGCCCAGGCCTGGGCTTGGCCGCTTTCGTACGGGCCCACGTCCACGCTGGCCGTGGCGTTCTGGCCATCGGACCAGCCGCCGCCAGCGACCTCCCGGATATTCCCGGCAGTCCACACGGTGTCTTCTCCCAGGCGGACGACGAATTCCTGGCCCTCCGGCAGGGGACCTTGTCCCCAGCCGGACAGGGGGATCTCCACCCGGGGGCTGTCGGGGTCGCTGGTCTCCACCACCAGTCGTTCCTGGAAGTGACCGGCGGTGGTGGGAGAGAAGAACAGAACGAAGAAGGCGGTGTCGCCGGCAGGGATGATCCGGGGCAGATCTGCCACCGGGCTCACGGTTGGGGCGTCAAGGTCAAGGTTGAAATCGAGCGGGTCGGAAAGCCCGATCCCGGAGACCACCATGGCGGTGGAGTGAGTGTTGTGGATGGCCATGGTCAGCGGGGCTCCGGCCTGGCCGGTCTCCACCGAGCCGAAAGACACCGCGGCCGGTGACACCAGGGTGTCCGTCACCTGCACCTCGGTCAGGTCGCTGGCTTCGAGCCCGTTCTCATCGGTGACGGTCAGCCGAAAGAGCAGCGTGGCACCGGCGGCGCCCACGGTCGGGGCCCGGAAGGCTGGTCGCGGATCGGTGGGATCGGAGAGCGCGACCGGCGGGCCAGACAGCTGTTGCCAGCGGAAGAGGAGGGGGCCGCCCGAGGCGGAGGCAGAGCCTTCCCCGGACAGGGCGACTGGCTCGCCCTCGGCGGCCAGGATGTCATCACCAGCCTTGGCACCAGGGTAGCAGGGAGCAACAGGGGTGGCGGCCACGCCGCTGCGGCGATAGTCGTGGCCGGGCATGGGCCAGGCGGAGGCGGCCGGACCCGGCGACAGGCCGGAGAGGGCGAAGAACGAGCCGAAGCTGGTGCCGAAATAGAGCGACCCGTCAGGGCCGATCAGAGGCGAGGACGCCACCGGCGACCCGGCGTCGAAGGTCCAGCTCAGGGTGCCATGGGGGTTCACGGCGTAAAGCTTGCCATCCGCGGCACCGAAGAAGACGGTGCCGTACGCGCCGATCGCGGGGGCGGCAAGAAGTCCGCCGCCGGCCCGGAAGGACCACAGCTGGACGCCTTCCGGGCTCAGGGCACGGAGCTCGCCGTCTTCCGCCCCGATCAGGATCGTGCCGTCCTCGCTCAGGACCGGGCCCCGATTCAGCCGGGCGCCGGCCTCGAAGAACCAGCGCTCGGCGCCATCCGGGCCGATGGCATAGAGGCGCTTGCCGCCATAGCCCATGCTGCCCACATAGACCACCCCGTCCGGACCGATGGCCGGGGTGGACTCCACCCAGTACGGCAGCTCCGGGGTGAAGATCCACTTGATCCCTCCTTGCGGGTCCAGGGCGTAGAGCAGACCGGTGCCCGTACCCACATGGATCGTGCCGTCGGCAGCGATGGCTGGGGTCGTGCTGGGTGTTCCCACCACGGTCGCCCATTTCCGGGTGCCGTCCGGGCTCAGGGCGTAGAGCTTGCCACCGGCGAAATCGTTTCCCTCGCCCGGCTCCCGGGAGCCGAAGTAGATGGTGCCATCCGGGCCTATGGCCGGCGACGACCAGGTCCAGCCCTCCCCTGCGGCCCAGGCCGGCTCCTGAAAGACCCATTTCTCCTCCCCGTCCGGGGTCAGGGCGTAGAATTTCTGGCCATAGACCGGGGTGACATAGATCGTCCCGTCCAGAGCCACCGCCGGGGCGGCGTTGGCGGCATCACCTTCGATGTCGTGCTGCCACTTCACGGTGCCATCGGAGCGGAAGGCATAGAGCTGCCACAGGTTGGTGCCGGGCGGCCGCTCGTTGGAGCCGGCATAGAGGTCGCCGTTGGCACCCATGGCTGGGGTGCCGCCCCCGGACGAGGGGTGCTCCCAGATGATCTCCGCCGGTCGGCCTGGCGGGTCGCCGACCCCCACCAGCCGCAGCTCGCGACCTGCGGCCTCGGTATCGTTGGTGCGCAAGGCGATGGTGGCATCCTTGAGGCCGGGGCCGGCCGGACAAAACCCGATGGCCAGGGTGCACTGCCCCCCTGGCGCCAAGGTCCTGCAGGCGGACAGGTCGTCCGGGGGCAGGAAGGCCTCGGCCTGGGGACCTGCCACGGTCACGCCGTCGATGGTGAGGAGCTCGTCGCCGGTGTTGGTGATGGTCAGCTCCTGGGCCGCCGCGCAGGTCCCCATGGCGATGTTGCCGAAATCCAGGGTCCACTGGGCCAGGGCCAGGGCGGGCCCGACATGGAGTGCCGTTGCCGTGGAGTACCAGCTTTCATGGCCTGAGGTCTGGGCCTCGTTGACGATGGTCAGGGGATCATCATCCTCTCCCAGGTACTGGTGGTCGTAGGCCGAGACGGCGACGCGGTAGCTGCCGCTCAGGCCGGTGAGCTCGGCCGAGGTGCGGTTGCCCACATCGAGGACATGGTCGTAGCCGGTGCCAGGGCCTTGGGCCCAGTACAGCCGGTAGCCGGCGACATCCGGCTCCGGATTCGGCTGCCAGGTGAAGGTCACCTGGCCATCCACCGCTTCTTTCCGTGCGGTCAGGCCGCGGGGCGGGGACACGGGAGCCTCGGTCTCCGGCACCCCTGCAAAGGGCAGGAAATCGGCGACACCGAGGGTGGCGTCATCCTGCCAGTCGTGGATTTCGGCCGCGATGGCGGTCTGGTTGCTGGTCCCCCAGAAGTTGTCTTCCGCGGCCAGGGGGGGCGAATTCATCCCCGTGAAGACATAGAGCTCAAACCCCATGTTGTTGAACAGGTTGTTGTCGCGGATGACGAGCGGCCCGGTGTAGGTCCAGCCCGAATAGGCCACCATGAAGCCGGCCACCGGGTCGACGGTGTTGGCCGCCTGGTTGCCACAGATGGTGTTGAGGGCGATGGTGCCGCCGCTGTTGGGCGCATTCAGATGGAGACCGGTCACCCGGGGCTGACCCGTGCTGCCAACCTGGCCGGCGGAAGCGATGTTGTTGACCACGGCGTTGCCTGTGACCAGCGAGTGCGAGGCGGTCACCTGCAGGCCGGCACCGTTGGCACTGGCAGCGCTGGAGAGGTTCTCGGCCACCACGTTGTGGGCAATCTCCGGGTCGCTGTCTGCGCCGCCTGACTGACTGATGCCGCCGCCGTCACCGTCCGAGCTGTTGCCCACCACGACGTTGCCGGTGATGACACAGGAGCGGCCGGCGATGCCGCCGCCGTCCGAGCCACGGCTGATGTTGCCCCGCACCAGGTTGCCCTGGATCACCGCACCGGTGGCGTAGATGCCGCCCCCGCCGTTGGCCGCGTTCTCGGCCACCAGGTTGTTGGTGACGAGGATCGGCGTCTCGGAGCTGCCGGAGGCGAGGATGCCGCCACCCCTCTGGTAATAGCCGCCCCAGCCATCATGGGTGAAGCTGTTGTTGGTGATCCGGTTGCCATCGATGATGACCGGCTCGCTGCTCTGCACCCGGATGCCACCGCCACCGGCCTCGGTACCGCTGCAGGTGTTCCAGGCAATGGTGCTGTTGCGGATGATCGCCGCTCCGCCGTGATGGATCTCGATGCCCCGGCTGCGGTTGCGGATGATCTGGCAATGGCTGATCAGGGGTGAGGCGCTGTCGATGATGATGGCGCCGTTGTCCTCGACGGCCAGACCACCGGCCCCGGTGACCAGGCAATGCTCGAGGACCGAGCCCGCCAGGTAGCCGCCCTGCGCATCCAGCTCCGCCGCGGTGCTGCCCGGGCGGAACAGGATGTAGCCCCAAGGCTGCCAGGGCGCCGTTGCCCGGAACCGGATCGGTGCCTCGGCGGTGCCGCGGGCCTGCAGGGTCCCTTCCACCTGGATGGCGAACGGGCCGTCGAAGAGCACCTCCACCCCGGGCTCGATGATCAAGGTTGCTTCGGGGGCCACCGACACCCCGCCCGTGACCCGGTGCGGGGTATCGGCCTCGCGCCACGTCGTCTCCTGGTCGATCACACCGCTGACCTCGGTCGCAGCGCGCCCGTCCTGGGTCCAGCCCACGAGCCCGAGCACGAGCCCGGTAACGATCATCCCCAGCCATCGCATCGTCGTGCCTCCTGCTGCTTCCTGGTCATGGCCTTGCGGGAAAGGCTCGGCATGCGCTCCCTGTGACTGGGCGAGCCTCCAGCCAAGACAATGGCCACCGGCGCGCAAAACCGAGCCGGTGGCCATTGGAGTGCGGGATGGGATGAAGCCGTCAGCTGTTGCCAAGCCTCCGGCGCAGGCCGGCCAGGGCCAGGCAGCCGCTGCCCAGGAGCCAGAGCGCGCCCGGAATCGGCACCGGTGGGCCGGAGCCCAGGGTCGAGTTGCCGGCCAGGATGTCGAAGCGCCAGCCCTCGCCCAGGTCATGGGTGGTGAGATCAAGATAGAAGGTGAGATCGAGATTGCCGACCAGGCCGTCTTGCCAGGAGCCCAGGTCCAGGGTGTTATCGGTGAAATAGGCGGTGGCGGTGCCCAGGTCGGTGAAGGTGGTATCCACCGCCCAGCTGCCCTCCATGGCCACCCGGAAGCGCAGGGAGTCGAAGCCGTCCAGGCCCCAGTCCAGATTGTAGAGCCCGACCAGGAGGCTCTGGTCGGAAAGGCCGCTCATATCGAGATCGATGTCGATCATGCTGCTGAAGGTCCGGCTCTGGCCAGAGCCGCTCAAGGGGTAGGCGGCCCCCATGGAGCCCAGAAGGAGCATGTCGCTGCTGCCGCCGATATCGAAGTTCTGGCGCACCGACGGGTGGCCGGCCAGGCTCCGGCGCACATCGTTGTCTTGCGGCAGGCCGGTGGCAAAGGCAAAGGCCTGGAGACCGGAAGACGCCACCGGGGCGAGCTGTCCCACCGCAGACCACGAGGCGGCCGACACGGTGCTCGCCACCGGTGCGGTGGCGGTGGTGCGCAGAGAGGTCACCCTGCCCTGATTGGCGGTAGCCGCCGTGGTGGCCGAGCCGCTGCTGCCGGTGGCGGTGGCGGTGGCCAGGGCCGTGCCGCCGGTCCGGCCGCTGCCGCCTTCCGCGGTGGCCGCGGCATGGACATAGCCCAGGCCGGTGCCCGTGGCCGCGGCCCGGGCGTTGCCGCCGGCACCCCGGGCATAGCCCGATGAGCCCACCCCGCCCCCGCCGCCCCGGGCAGTGCTGGATGCGGTGACCGACTGGCTGCCGGCATTGCTGCCGGTGGCCCGGGAATCGGCATCGCCACCCGCGCCGCCGTCTCCGACGCCGTTGGAGTAGATGCCGCCACCGGCGCCACCGTAGGCCGTGTCACTCACCCCCACCGCGCTGTTGCCGGTGGCGGTGCCGGTGGACTGGCTGCTGGCAGAGCCGCCGGCCCCGGCCTGGCGAGCGGCGCCGGCATAGTAGCCATGGCCGCCGGCCCCACCCTGGGCCGAGCCGTAGGAGACCACCGTGTTGTTGTCGCCCGTGGTGGCAGCCTCGGCCAAGGAGATGGCGCCACCGCCGCCACCACCATTGGCGCCGTAGTAGCCCACCCCGCCGGCGCCGCCCAGGGCGTTGCTGTCGGCCCGGGCTGCACCGGCGTCGTTGCTGGCGTTGGCCGTGGCCGTGGCGCTGGCGCCTGCTACGGCCGTGCCGCTACTGGAGGAGCGGTATCCGCCGCCGCCGCCCTGGGCCGTTGTTTCGACATACAGGGAGCCGCCGCCGCTCTTCGTCTTGGTGAGGCGGCTTTCAGCGGTGCCGGCGCTGCCACCGGCACCGTCGAAGGCGTTGCCACTGTCGCCACCGTAGGCATGCTGGTACAGATTGGTGGCGCCGGTGGTGGTGCCGTCCACCGCATCGGTGAGGGAAACTGCGGCGCCACTGCCCGCCGCGCCGCTGGTGCCGGAGGCGGCGCTGCCACCGCTCCCGCCCCGGGCCGAGCCGGTCACGGACACGGTGCCGCCATCCGAGGTGCCGCTCACCGCGCCCAGACTGACGCCGCCGCCGTCACCGGCCGTGCCGGCGCCGGTGCCGCCCCCTCCCTGGCCGCCGGTGGCGGTGACATGAGCAGTCACATTCCTGGCGGCCGCCGAGCTGAGGGCGGCGCTGGCCGTGGCGCTGCCGCCATGGCTGGCCGTGATGCCGCTGCCGCCGCGACCGCCGGTGGCCGCGATCTGGCCGTTGATCGTGCCGCCGCCGGTGTTGGCGGCGGTGAGGCTGGAGGAGGCGTTGCCGGCCTGGCCGGCGCTGCCGGTATCACTGGCGCCGCCATCGCCGGCAGCGGCGGTCTGGGTCAGGGTAAGGCCACCGGCAGTGGCCCCGCTCACCCCATCCGTGAGGATGGAAGGGGCGCCGGCACCACCGGTGGCGCCATCGGAGCCGGCGCCGCCATCCCCACCGGTCTGGCTGGCGGCAACCGAG
>JBFMBH010000052.1 GCA_040755095.1 Thermodesulfobacteriota bacterium | reverse complement strand
CGTACGTAGCGTTCATCTTGTTCCATTTTCTCAGGCAAATCGCCCAGTCACTGCCTGACGCCCCGTTCGCCCCCGAGATGCGGACGCGCACACTACGCGGGATCGTCGCCATTGACGAGGCCCACAACTACTTGACCAAGGGCAAAAAGAGCCAGCCACTTGCAGAGCTGATCCGCATCGGGCGAAGCAAAGGTGTGCCCGTCTTCCTGAGTAGCCAGAGCCTCGACGACTTCAAGAGTGACGCGGCCTGGAGAGAGCTTGTTCCGAACACGCTTCTCTTTGGCCATGGCGCGCCGCCCGATACGGAAACGTTACAAGGCGCTTTGCGTGTTGACGCCAAGACGGCCAAGAAGGCTGCCAACGATTGCGTTTCTTTGGACCAATTCGTCGTCTTCACCCACCACCATCGCGACTCCCAGAACGTTCCGAAGAGGCTTCGTGTCACCCCGCTCTTCGAGCGAGTCGCTTCACAATGAGCCATGAAGGAAACCTATGAGCACTGAGACACAAAACGACGTCGTCCAGCAATTCGAAGCGATCCAAACAGAAGTCACCCGACTGGCCAAGCAGGCCACCACCTTTTCCGGCGTCGTGCGTAGGCTTTCCAGAGCTGATGGCTTCGGCAATCTGAAGCGTCTGGATCGCGATCTGGCCCAACTTGATGGGCTCAATCTGGGGAATGAGGCACTCCGCAGACACGCGGCCGCTGCGGCCAGCCAGGCCCGGGCCTGGTTGAGCGACGAATGGCAACGTCGGGCCGCCGAGTTTGCCAGCGAGCTTGAAGTTTACCTTTCGAATCGCGCCATCCCGGCCACCGCCACCAGCAGCTCTGTTGCAACGCCGCCGCTTGTCATCATGCTCGACGCCCAGCGTGACCGCGGCCAACTCATGTATGCCGGCGAGTCCGTTGGCAAGGCCCAGCCGCTCAGCGCACCGCTTCTTTACCGGTCCTACACCGATTGCCTGGCCCTTCTGGAACGTCAGCAGACACCGCCCGAAGCCTTCGCCGACGAGCTCATCGACGCCTATCGCGATGCCTGCCGTCAGCGGGAGGTACGGCCGGGTGGGCGGGTTCGTCTGCCCGATGTCCACTTTATGCTCTTCGTCCGCCGGCAGACCGCCGCGGTCCGGAGCGACCCTCGTCGCGGACGGATCAAGGAGTATCCACGATATCAATTCGCCTGGGACGTCGAGTTGCTTCGCCGGCACAGTGAATGGCTCAAACGTCCGGCAGGGCGAATCGATCTTCACCCAGCGAGCGCTACTGCCGCCAAGGGGCGCGCTGAGTCCTTACGTCTCGTACAGGCGGACGGGAGCGAGGTGGTTGTTGGGGATATGCAAGTGGTGGGCAGGTAGATGCGGAATACGGGAAGGACGACGACTTCCCGCTCTGGCCGGAGGCTATGTGGCACAGCCCTTGATCATCCCGCCCGTTGCCTGGCCAGTATCCCACCCAGGTCTGGCGGGAAAGGCCTTGAGGATGCCGGCGTCGTCCTCCTGGACAAGCTGGCTGTCAGCTGACGACACCCCTCGATGAGACGATGGGTCTTCTCCTGGTCATCGGCCACCTTGCAGAGACCCACGCCCCAAGATCACCTCGCGACAACCAGGAACCGTCGCCGCGCCGCAGGGAGAGCTGCTGTGCTGCCTTGATCTCGGCAGCCTTTTTAAGCAAGGCCCTGTCCTCGTGAATCCAGGTCCTCCTCCGGGGACCGCCTGACGCAGCGCTGGATCCAGCCCACGACGACGTCGCTCATACCAGACATCCCTCCCGGTGGTGACAGCGCGGTCGGTGGCCCTGGCCCTGGGGGCCGGAACGGCCCCCCTGCCCCGTGGTGGCGCCAGCGAAAAAAAACCTTGCGCGGGCCGGCTGTCATGTTATCATGATATCATATTTGGCTTTTTGATAACAACTTGTACCCCGGAGGCATGCCATGGTCCGCACCCAGATCCAACTGACCCAGGAGCAGTATCAGGGCCTGAAGGCCCTGGCCCAGGGCACCCATGAGCCCATCGCCGCCCTGATCCGGCGCGCGGTGGACCAGCTGCTCCTCACCCGGAAGCCCGACCGGGCGGCGCTTTACCGGCAAGCGGCCTCGGTGGTCGGCAAGTACACGGCAGGGGCGCCGGATATCGCCGTCGAGCACGACCGCTACCTGGAGGAGGCCTACCGATGATCGTCTATGCCGACACCTCGGGACTTTTCGCCCTCATGGTCCGGGATGACTTCATGCACGTGCGGGCCCAGCTCAATTTCGCCCACCTGGCAAGCCACGATGGCCGGCTCTTGACCAGCTCCTACGTCCTCCTCGAGACCGAGTCCCTGCTGCAGCGTCGGGTCGGTCTTGCTGCGGTGGCGGACTTCCAGCTCAAGATTCAGCCCCTGCTTGAGATTATCTGGGTGGATGCCGAGTGGCATGGCCGGGCCATGCAACGGCTGCTGGCAGAGGGCAACAGGGCGCTCAGCCTCGTGGACTGCCTGGGCTTCGAGATCATGGAGTCCCGGGATCTCGAGATCGCCCTGGCCTTCGACCGTCACTTCGAGGAAAAGGGCTTCACCATCGCGGCCTTCCACGACCTGGGGAGCTACGGCTGAGGCCCAGCCAGCCGCTTCCGGATCGGAAGGGCGCCGGCCGGCTGCGCCCTGTCCGCATCAGATCGCCGGCGCCGCATGCGGCCCGTGGCTCTTCCCGGAAACACGGAGTATGCTTGAGCGCCAGACTGGCTTCTGATAATCCCTACATCCACGGAGCTGCATTCATGAGCATTCGGACCCTGGAAGGAAACCTGTCGGCCACCGGCCAGCGGCTGGCTATCGTGCTGTCCCGCTTCAACGCCTTCATCGGCGAGCGGCTCCTGGAGGGGGCGGTGGACGCCTTCCGGCGGCTGGGGGGCCGGGAGGAGGACATCACCCTGGTGCGGGTGCCGGGCGCCTTCGAGATCCCGGTGGTGGCGGAGCGGCTGGCCCGAAGCGGCAGTCATGACGCCATCGTCTGCCTCGGCGCCGTCATCCGCGGCGCCACGGCCCATTTCGACTATGTGGCTGGCGAGGCGGCCAAGGGGATTGCCCACGTGGCTTTGGCCACCGGGGTGCCGATCATCTTCGGCGTCTTGACCACCGATACCATCGAGCAGGCCATTGAGCGAGCCGGCTCCAAGGCCGGCAACAAGGGGGCCGAGGCGGCGGCCGTTGCCGTGGAGATGGTCAATCTGCTCAAGGCCCTGTAGGGCGAAGATCGGTGCAGCCATGGGTATGCGGCGCAAATCGCGGGAGATCGCCCTCCAGACCCTCTACCAGATCGAGCTGACCGGCGCCGAGCCGGGCCAGGCCTTTGCGCTGGCCGCGGCCCACTACCACGACACCGGCAAGGACGCGCCGGCCCTGCCCTATGCCCGGGAGCTGGTGGAGGGCGTCCACGGGGAGCTGGCCGGTCTCGACCGGCTCATCGGCCGCTTCGCCCGCCACTGGCGCCTGGAGCGGATGTCGGTGGTGGACCGCAGCATCCTGCGCATGGCTGCCTTCGAGATCCGCCACCGGCCGGAGGTGCCCGCCAGGGTCGTGATCAACGAGGCGATCGAGCTGGCCAAGCTCTATGGCACCGAGGAGTCCGGGCCCTTTGTCAACGGCATCCTCGACGCCATCCGTGTCCATGCCTCCAGCGAGCCGGCGGCCCATGGCGGGTGAGCCTGGCGGCCGGCCGGATTCCTCCAGCCTCGCCCAGGAGGCCGTGGCCATCGCCGGCGTGGCCGTGGCCCTCTTCCTCCTCTTTGCCCTGGCCAGCTTCAGCGGCCCGGCGGCCGACGGCACCCTGCCGGCTGGTCGCAACTGGTGCGGCGCGGTGGGCCAGTTCGTGGCCGCCCTCCTGGCCAGCCTGCTGGGGATCTCCGCCTTCTGGCTGCCGCTCCTGGTTCTCATGGCCAGCCTGCCGTTCTTCTCCGGCCGCGCCTCCCTGGAGCCCCTGCCCCGCCTGTGGGCCGGCGGCACCGGGGTGCTGCTGGCCTCCAGCGGCCTGGCGGCCCTCATCGGGCCGGCCCAGGGCATCGAGCTCTTCCGGCGCCGCTTCCCTACCGGCGGTCAGCTGGGCGCCATGGTCGCCACCTTCCTCGCCACCTACTTCGGCGTGGTCGGCGCCTTTCTGCTGCTGGCCGCTCTCCTGGTGCTGACCATCATGCTGGCCACCCGGCAATCGCCGGTCCTGTGGAGCCGGCGACTTGTCGTCCGGGGCCGGGAGCTGGCGGCCGCTCGCCAGGCGGGCCGGGCGGCGGCGACAGCGGTCATTGCCCCGGCGCCGCCAGCCGCGGCCCGGCCGCTACCACCACCCGCCGCGGACAAGCCGGCGCGGACCGCGGCCCCGGTGGTCCATCTGCCCAAGCCCCAGGCGACGGCCGGCAAGGACGAGGAGGATTTCCAGCCTACCGCGCTGGCCAAGGGCGGCTATCAGCTGCCCAGCCTGAGCCTCTTGGACAAGCTGGATGCCGCCACCAGCGCCGTGGATACCGAGGTCTACCTGGCGGTCAGCCAGGCCCTGGAGGCCAAGCTCCAGGACTTCGGGGTGGAGGGCCAGGTGGTGGGCATCTCGCCGGGGCCGGTGGTCACCACCTACGAGTATGCGCCGGCGCCGGGGGTGAAGATCAACCGCATCGTCGCCCTGGCCGATGACCTGGCCCTGGGCCTCAAGAGCGAGTCGGTGCGCATCGTCGGCTCGGTGCCCGGCAAGGCGGCCCTCGGCATCGAGATCCCCAATCCGGTGCGCCAGACCGTGCCCTTGCGGGACATCCTGGCCACCGAGCTCTTTCAGGGGGCGCGCTCCCGGCTCACCCTGGCCCTGGGCATGGACGTGATCGGCAACCCCCGGGTCTTCGATCTCGCCCGCATGCCCCATCTGCTCATCGCCGGTGCCACCGGCTCCGGCAAGAGCGTGGCCATCAACACCATCATCTGCAGCATCCTTTTCCGGGCCACCCCGGAGGAGGTGCGGATGCTGATGGTCGATCCCAAGCGGATCGAGCTGTCCGCCTATGACGCCATTCCCCATCTTTTGCATCCGGTGGTGGTGGATCCGAAGATGGCCAACCGGGCCCTGCGCTGGGCGGTGCAGGAGATGGAGCGGCGCTACCAGCAGATGGAGGAAAGGCGAGTCAAGGGCTTCGAGGCCTACAACAAGGTGGCCGAGGTCAAGCTGCCCTATGTGGTCATCATCATCGACGAGCTGGCTGATCTCATGCTGGTGGCCTCCCGGGATGTGGAGGAATCCATCTGCCGGCTGGCCCAGATGGCCCGGGCGGCCGGCATGCACCTCATCCTCGCCACCCAAAGGCCGTCGGTGGATGTGCTCACCGGCCTCATCAAGGCCAACTTCCCGACCCGCATCTCCTTCAAGGTCTCCTCCAAGTTCGACTCCCGCACCGTGCTCGACACCAGCGGCGCCGAGCATCTCCTGGGGGCCGGCGACATGCTGTTCCTGGCTCCGGGCACGGCCAAGCTGCAGCGGGTGCACGGCGCCTATGTCTCCGAGCCGGAGATCGAGCGGCTGGTCACCTTCCTCAAAGGGCAGGGCCAGGCGGTGTACGACGAGACGGTCCTGCAGCTGGCCGAGGAGGAGGATGAGGCCGAGGGGGGCGGCGGCGAGGGGGATTATGACGAGAAGTATGACGAGGCGGTGGCTGCGGTGTGCGAGATGGGCCAGGCCTCCATTTCCAGCTTGCAGAGGCGGCTGCGGGTCGGGTATAACCGGGCCGCTCGCATGATCGAGCGCATGGAGAAGGACGGGGTGGTCGGCCCGGCGGACGGGGTCAAGCCCCGGGAGGTCCTGGTGCGGCGGGAGTATTCCTGAGCCGCGGCAGCGACCGGTGACAGATCGGCAGCTTGATCTTATGGTGTGGCGGGTACCAGCCGATATTTCTCTTACGGGCCACGTCACTGGTCCGATACAATAGGGTAGGAGGATTCGCCATGCAGACCCAGGCCCCGTCGGTCGATCTGTCCCGGGTGCGCACTGTCATCTACCATCTTCCCTTCGGGGAGCCGGTGGTCATCCCGGTGGATGCCCTGGTCCAGTTCATGGATCTGGGGCCCGGCCAGGTTTGTGACACCTCGGAGATCAACGGCATTCTGCACTTCTTTCCCAAGGGCAATTCCTGATCCCTTTTCCGGGGGCACCCCGGCCGGCTTGTGGGGGCACGGCCGCTTCCTGGACGGAGCGGCGTGCCCCCTTTCATTGGGGGACGAGGTGGGCGGACCGGCTGAACGACAGGCCCTGGTCGATCTCGGCGTCGACGGCCACGTGCACACCGAATTCTGCCACCACGCAGTGGGCGGGATGGAAGACTACGTGCGTGCCGCCCTGGCCCGGGGCCTGGCGGGGATCGTCTTTCTGGAGCACCTGGAGGTGGGGATCCGCTACGACGGCCCGACCTGGCTCTCGGACCAGGAATTCGCGGCGTTTTTCGCCCAGGGCCGGCGGCTGAAGGATCGGTACCAGGGGCGGATCGCCATCCAGACCGGCATGGAGGTGGGGTACAACCCGGAGACGGTGCCCGGGATCCTGGAGCGGCTGGCCCGCTTCCGGCCGGACCGGATCGGCATCTCCTTCCATTTTCTGCCCGTGGGCGGCGGGCATGTCAATCTGCTCAGCCGGCGCCGGGCCAACCGGGCGGCCCTGGCCGGTCTGGACGCCGGGCAGGTGATCCGCGCCTATTACCGCCACGTCCGGGACGCCCTGGTCGAGCTGCCGGGCGATGTGGCCTGTCACCTGGACGCGCCGCTGCGCCACTATCCGGATTTCCGGTACGGCCTGGTCGAGATGGCTCTGGTGCGGGAGATCCTGGGCCTCATCCGGGAGCGGGGCATGGCCCTGGAGATCAACACCTCCGGGTTTCGATTCCGCAGCGAGCCCTTTCCGGCGGGCTGCATCCTTCAGGAGGCGCGGGAGCTGGGCCTCCCCCTGGTGCTGGGCTCGGACGCCCATCACCCGGGGGAGGTGGGACGGCACTTCGAGCTGGTGCCGGCGCTCTTGGCCGGCCAGCCCGGGTGCCCAGGCGGGACGGCTACTGCATGACCCAGTTGCCGGCGGCGTCCCGGCAGGCGGTGGACAGGACCTTCTCCTTCCGGCCGTCGATGGTGGCCTCGATCTCGGCCTCCCGGCATACCTGGCTGGTGCGGCTGTCCTGGTAGGCGGCCCGGGGGGTCATGGTGTACTGCTTGCCGGTGTCCGGGTTGGTCCAGGAGGCGGGCTGGCCGGAAGGGGCGGACTCGTAGACCCGGGTGACCTGCTTCTGATCGTACTTGTCCATCTCGTTGCCAACGATATAGCCCAGCATGCCCCCCACCGCCGCCCCGATCAGGGTGCCACCTGTGTTGCGACCGATGGCCTGCCCGATGAGAGCGCCGGCCACCGAGCCGCCGGCAGCGCCCATCTGGGACTTGGTGGGGGTGCAGCCGACAACAAGGGCCACGATGGCGAAGACAGCCAGGAACCGCTGCATGTCCATTCCTCCTTGCCCGATGGGATCCATGGTGCCGCTTCTGCCAGCGGCAGGGGCGGAGACCGAGCTGATGCGAGCCCAAATATCCTCCCGACCAGGAGCGGTTGTCAAGGCCCGCCGGGCCATTGTACGGCCGGGCGACAGGCCGGGGGGCCATGAAGGAGGTCTTCTGCCATGACCTCCCCCTTGCGGCTGGCGGTGATCACCAAGTACCTGCGGGCCACCGGCGGGGCCGAGCGCTACGGTCTGGAGGTGGCACGCCGGATGGTGGAACGGGGCCATGCCGTGGACCTCTATGTCCGGGAGTACGAGCCGGCCTTGGCGGCCGGCATGGGGCTGTCCCTGATTCCGGATCGCTGGCGCTTCTCCTCGGTGGGCAGCTCCCTGGCCTTTGCCCAGGACGCCGCCCACCGGCTGGCCGGCCGCGCCTACGATGTGGTCCACTCCCACGAGCGGGGCTGGGCCCAGGACCTGCTCACCCTGCACACCTTCTCCTACCGGGGTGGGGTTGCCCAGTACCCCGGATGGCGGCGCCTGGATCAGGTCTGGCTCAGCCCGCGCAGCTGGCTCTATCTTTGGCTGGAGCGCCGGCAGATGGCCGGCCGCTGGCTGGTGGCGGTATCGGAGTGCATCCGGGAGGATTGCCGTCGCCACTACCGGCGCCAGGAGCGGGTGCAGGTCATCCCGCCGGGGGTCGATACCGGCCACTTCCATCCCCAGACCCTGGCGGGCCTGCGGCACGAGAGCCGCCAGCGGCTGGGACTGGCGCCGGAGGCGCTGGCCGTGCTCTTCGTGGGCTCCGAGTTCCGGCGCAAGGGTCTGGATCTGCTGCTGGCGGCCTTGGGGACCGGGATGCATCTCCTGGTGGTGGGCCGGGGCGAGCGCCTGTCCTGGTTCCGGCGTCAGGTGGCCGCTCACGGTCTGGGCGGGCGGGTGCAGTTCCTCGGTCTGGCCGCCGACGTCCGGCCGTATCTGGCGGCCGCTGATCTGGTGGCGCTGCCCTCCCGGCGGGAGGCCTTCGGCATGAGCATCCTGGAGGCCATGTCCTGCGGCCTGTCTGTGGTGGTGAGCCGTGAGGCCGGGGTTGCCAGCCTGATTGTTTCCGGGGAGAATGGA
This sequence comes from Thermodesulfobacteriota bacterium, assembly GCA_040755095.1. Classification (NCBI taxonomy): domain Bacteria; kingdom Pseudomonadati; phylum Thermodesulfobacteriota; species Thermodesulfobacteriota bacterium. The sequence goes on along the minus strand of JBFMBH010000052.1, from coordinate 16,282 downwards.
CTGACGGTGGCTGGTCCGGCCCAGCTCCGGCAGGCGCTGGCGGCGCTCCGCGACCCCCAGCTGCGGGCACGGCTGGGCAGCCAGGCCCGGCGGACGGCCGAGGGCCACGGCTGGGGCGCGGTCGCCCTGGCCCACGAAGAGCTTTATTTCCGGATCCGGGCAGACAAGGCCCGGGCCCCCACGCCCCAGACTTGACAGGGTCGTGCTCCTTGTGTTCTGTATCGATCCTGGCTTGTGGAGCCTGGGTGGAAGCGGCGATGGGGGGAATCATGGCAAGCGAGCGTTACGACGAGGATGTGGTTCTGCGGATTCTGCGCACCACCGAGGAGATCAACCACCTCAAAGACGTGGATGCCATCCTGGATCGGATCCTCCTGGAGGCGCGGCGGCTGGCCCAGGCCGATGCCGGCTCGATCTTCCTGCTGGAGAAGGATCAGCTGGCCTTCAGCTATGTCCACAACGACACCCTGTTCCGGGAGGACGAGAACAACGCCGCCCTCTACTCCGCCTACACCGTGGGGGTGGACGACACCTCCATCGTCGGCTACGCGGCCCTGACCGGCCAGCACCTGGTCATCGACGACGCCTACGCCATCCCCGCTGACCGCCCCTACGCCTTCAACCCCCGCTTCGACGAGCTGTCCGGCTACCGGACCCGCTCCATCCTGACCATCCCCCTCAAGACCTTCGACGACCGGCTGGTGGGGGTGATGCAGCTCATCAATGCCAAGGAGGGTGAGGGGCGGGTGGTGCCGTTCTCCCGGCCCAGCCAGCTCTATGTGCCCCTTTTCGGCAACCACGCCGCGGTGGCCATCGAGCGCGGCTGCATGAACCGGGAGCTGATCCTCCGGATGATGAAGATGGCCGAGCTGCGGGACCCGGGGGAGACCGGGGCCCATGTCCAGCGGGTGGGCGCCTACTCAGCGGAGATCTTCCAGCGCTGGGCTCTGAACCGCGGCTGGGAGCGGCGGGTGATCAAGGCCCAGCGGGACCTCATCCGTCTGGCGGCCATGCTCCATGACGTGGGCAAGGTGGGGATCTCGGACGCCATCCTCAAGAAGCCGGGCCGGCTGACCCCTGAGGAGTTCGAGGTCATGAAGCTGCACACCGTCTATGGCGCGCGGCTCTTCGTCAACACCACCTCGGCTCTGGACCGGATGAGCGTGGACATCGCCCTCAACCACCACGAGAAGTGGGCCGGCGGCGGCTACCCCGGGGTGCTGCCCGATTTCCTGCACAGCGATGAGGCGGCCGGCCAGCCGAAGCGCGGGGAGGAGATCCCGGCCGCGGCCCGGATCGTGGCCCTGGCCGATGTCTTCGATGCCCTAGCCGCGCGCCGCTGCTACAAGGAGCCCTGGCCCGAGGAGCGGATCCTGACCGAGATCCGCGCCAGCTCCGGCCGCCATTTCGACCCCGAGGTGGTGGCAGCCTTCTTCCAGATCTACGAAGTCATCACCGCCATCCAGCGGCGTTTTCCGGACTGACCCTGGCCCTGCGCCGACGACCAGACGATGTCATCCTCCCAAGAAGCGGTGCAGGAGCCGCCATCAACGAGCGCTTTCATGGCCCATGGACCCTTCTGACATCACCTTGCATCAGTTCGTGGACGGCAGCGACCCCGAGCGGTGTCTGGCCGAAATCCAGGCCATCATGGCGCTGGCCGCCCCGGAGGCCCTGGACCTGGGCCTGTTCGTCCCGGTGTGGCAGGACGTCCTCCGTCTGTTCCATGGCCGTTTTCCTGGCTACCGGGCCAGCAACACCCTGTACCACAACCTGGAGCACACCTGTTCCGTGGTGCTGGCCATGGCCAGGCTTCTGCACGGGCTGACCCTGGGCGGGCACCCGCTTTCGTGCCGGGCGCTGCTCCTGGGCCTGTACGCGGCCTTGTTCCATGACACCGGTCTCATCCAGGAGGAGGGCGACCAGGAGGGCTCGGGGGCCAAGTACACCGTAGGACACGAGGAGCGGAGCATCGCCCTGATGCAGCGGGTCCTGGCCGGCCGCGGCCTGCCCGCGGCCGATCTGGAGGATTGCCGGCATCTCATCCGAGCCACCATCCTCAGCCTGTCCTTGCGCGAGATCCCTTTCCGGGATCGGGAGATGGCCCTGGTGGGCCAGGCCATGGGCTCGGCGGATCTGCTGGCCCAGATGGCTGATCCCCGTTATCTGGACAAGCTGCCACTCCTGTTCAAGGAATTCCAGGAGGGGGGCCTGTCGGGCTACCGTTCGGAGCAGGAGCTGGTGGACAAGACCGAGGAGTTCTACTACCTGGTGGCCCAACGCCGCTTGCACGAGGAGCTGGGGGGGGTCTTCCGCTTCATGCGCCTCCACTTCCGGGCCCGCTGGGGGGTGGATCGGGACCTTTACAGCGAGGCCATTGAGGCCAACATGATCCATTTGCGCCAGATCCAGGACCGGTGCGGCACCGACTCCCTGTGCACCTTGGCCGAGCTGGGGCGAAGCCACCCGGACAGCGACGGGGGGTGAGCGGGAGTAGAGACGACCCATGGCCTTTGTTCCTGCCCGCTCCCTGCCGGGCCTGGTCTTCGTTCCGGAGCCCCGGCCTTGCGGCGCCGGGCAGGAGTCCTGCCCGGACTGCTTTTCCTGCCAGGGCTGCGCCCCCAGCCGCTGCGCCCTGTGCCGGGCCGAGCGGGGACGGGGCTGCGGCCGCCTCGGGCCGCCAGCCGGGGTGGCGCCCGCTGCGCCCGAGTCGGATGGAGCCGGGAAGGGCCCGTAAGATGCGGGGCCCCCTGTTGCTGCTGGCTGCCTGGCTGCTCGCGGGCCCGGGGCTGGCGCCTTCGATCCTGGCGGCGGCCTTCGAGGTCGGCGCCCAGGAGCGGTTGGGCGAGGTGGCTTGGCATCGGATCGCCAGCGATGCCGAGACCCTGGTTGATCTCGCCTTGCGCCATGATCTCGGCTACAACGAGATCGCGGCCGCCAATCCGGATTTCGACCCCTGGTATCCGGGGGCCGAGGCCCGGGTCCTGATCCCGACCTCCTGGCTCCTCCCCGAGACCGAGCCGCCGGCGTCCTGGCCGGCGGGCCTTTTCCACGCCATCGAGCTTGGCTCGTACGCCGGCCAGCCGGAGGCCATCGAGGCCGCCACCCGGCTGCGGCCCCAGCTGCCTGCCGGGGAACAGGCGCTCCTGCGGCTGGAGGAGCGCGGTGACCGTCATGGCCTCCAGCTCGGCCCGTTTGCGGACCGCTCCCAGGCCCGGCAGCGGCTGGCCGACCTGGGTGAGCTGGCCGCGGGCAGCCGGGTGGTGCGGAGCCTGGTTGCCTCCCGCCGACCGGCTGCTGGCGAGGCTTCCTCCGTGAGCCGCCTGGTGGTCAATCTGGCGGAGCTGCGGCTGTATCTTCTCAGCTGGCACCCCCAGGGCCTCAAGGTGACCACCTTCCCCATCGGCATCGGCCGGGAGGGCTTTGACACCGCCACCGGCCGTTTCCGGATCGTGGAAAAGATCCGGGACCCCTCCTGGACGGTGCCGCCATCCATCCGGGCGGAAAAGCCGGAACTGCCGGCGCGGGTGCCGCCCGGCCCCAACAACCCCCTGGGCCGCCACGCCCTGCGGCTTTCCTCCGGGGACGTCCTTCTGCACGGCACCAACAAGCCCCTGGGGGTGGGCCGCCGGGTGAGCCACGGCTGCATGCGCCTCTATCCCCGGGATATTGCCACCCTCTATGACTTGGTGGAGCCGGGACTGGCGGTGGAGATTGTCTACCAGCCGGTGAAGGCGGGGATCGCCCACGGCGTGCCCTACGTGGAGGTGCACGAGGACTTCATGGGTGGGGTCGATCTCGGCGCCCAGGCCGAAGGCTTGCTGCGGCAGCGGGGGGTCGCGCCCGAGGAGGTGGATGAGGCTCGGCTGCGCCAGGCCCTGGCGGCGAAGACCGGGGTGCCGGTGCCGCTGGCGCCCTGAGGGCGGCCGCGCCACCTCGACACCCGCCAGCGGTTTTGCTAGGCTGGGTCAGTCAAAGGGGGGCAGATAACGCAGTCGGCACCCTGCTCCACCATTGTTCGGACGCCGTCCCTGCCGCAAGGAAGACCGGCGCCAGTGTCGGGCATATGCCTTCGGCCAAGGAGGTTGTCATGGGCCAAGAGATCACCCTCGAGGAAGTCTGGAAGCTTTTCCAGGCTACGGACCGCAGATTTCAGGAAACGGAGCGATTGATCCGGCAAGGCTCCCGGGAGACGGACCGGAAGTTTCAGGACACAGACCGCAAGATCAAGGAGGTCTCCGCCGCCATCGGTCGGCTGGGCAATCGGCTGGGCGATTTCGTGGAGGAGATGGTGCGGCCGGCGGTGGTGCGCCTGTTTCGGGAGCGGGGGATCGAGGTGCACCAAGTCATCCGGGGGGTGAGCGTCGACCGGGGCGGCGAGACCATGGAGATCGATCTGCTGGTGGTCAACGACCAGGAGGCGGTGGCGGTGGAGTGCAAGAGCACCTTGTCGGTGGATGATGTCACCGAGCACTTGGACCGTCTGTCCCGGTTCAAGCGCCTGGCCCCGCAGTGGGCCTCCCTCAAGCTCATGGGCGCGGTGGCGGCCATGGTGCTGCCGGACGAGGTGGCCCGGCACGCGCACCGCCAGGGGCTCTTCGTTCTCGCCCAGAGCGGCGAGACGGTGATCATCAGAAACGATGCCGGCTTCGTGCCCTCCGTCTGGTGAGAAGGGCCGGTGGGAAGGGATGGGCTCCGGCGTCGCCGCGTGACCCGGGTGCCGGAGCCTCTCTGTCAAGGCGTGATGGGCACATGTCACAGAAGGCAGTCGGCTGTTCTCAGAAGTCGATCTCGTAGGAGTAGACGTCTTCGTTGAGCACGCTTTTCACCTTGAGACCGCTCTTGTTGAAGATGGTCTGCATGCGCTTGTTGTCCCTGAGGACCTCGGCGGTGAAGCCGGAGATGCCGTTGCGCTTGGCGATGGTCATGAGGTGGCGGAAAAGCGAGGTGCCGATGTGGCGGTTCTGCCAGGAGTCCCGGATGACGAAGGCCACCTCGGCCCGGTTGGTGCGCTCATCGAGGTAGTAGCGGCCGACGGCGACGATGTCCTCGCCGTGGGCCTCGGGCACGGTGCCGACGATGGCCACGTCCTTGCGGTGGTCGATGTAGACGAAGCGCTGCACCTCCTTGTGGGGAAAGCGCTGCAGCCGGGTCATGAACCGGTAGTAGACGGTCTCCTGGGACAGGGCGTAGAGGAGATCCCGCAGCAGCGGCTCGTCGGTGGGCTGGATCGGCCGCAGGGTGATCTGGGTGCCGTCCTCCAGACGGAGGGTGCTGCGCATCTCCTGGGAGGTGACCAGGAGCTTGTCGCCGAAGGCGGCCAGCTCCTGGCGCACCAGCTTGGCCTCCAGGGCATCGTGGAAGAGGCCCTCCCGGAAGCGGGGATCGGCGATGGAGATGAGGGCCAAGGCCCGCTCCTGGACGCTCTTGCCGTGCAGGTATGCCACCCCGTGCTCGGTGACCACGTAGTGCACGTCGCCCCGGGAGGTGACCACCCCGGCGCCCGGTGAGAGCCGGCTGACGATGCGGGAGATGGTGCCGTTCTTGGCGGTGGAGGGCAGGGCGATGATGGCCTTGCCGCCCTTGGAGCGGGCAGCGCCGCGGTTGAAGTCCACCTGGCCGCCGATGCCGGAGAAGAATTTTCCCCCCAGGGAATCGGCGCAGACCTGACCGGTGAGGTCCACCTCCAGGGCGGTGTTGATGGCGATCATCTTCGGCAGGCGGCCGATGACGTGGGAGTCGTTGACGTACTCGGTAGGCCGGAAGGAGAAGAGGGGGTTGTTGTGCACCAGGTCGAAGAGCCTCTTCGAGCCCAGACAGAACGAGGCGACGATCTTGCCCCGGTCGATGGTCTTGCGGGCGCCGGTGACCGCGCCGGAATGGATCAGGTCAACGATGGAGTCGGTGAGCATCTCGGTGTGGATGCCCAGGTCGCGCTTGCCCTGCAAGAGGTCGGCGACGGCCTGGGGGATGCGACCGATGCCGAACTCGATGGTGGAGCCGTCCTCCACCAGGGCGGCAATGTGGCTGCCCACCCGGCGGGTGACCTCGGTGACCGGCAGGGGCTGGACCTCGATGATCGGCCGGTCCACGGGCACCAGCACGTCCAGGTCGTAGACGTCCAGGAAGCTGTCCCCCAGGGTGCGCGGCATCTGGGGGTTGACCTGGGCGATGACCAGGGAGGCGTTCTCGGCCGCGCTCTTGACGATGTCCACTGACACCCCCAGGCTCACCCGGCCCCGGCTGTCCGGCGGCGTCACCTGGATGAGGGCCGCATCCAGGGGCAGCTGGCCGGAGGCGAAGATGCGCGGGATGTCGAAGAGCCGGATCGGCGTGTAGTGGCCCAGGCCCTCCTGGATATGCTCCCGGACATTCTCGGCGATGAAGAAGGAGTTGACCAGGAAGCTGTCGGCCAGCCGGGCGGTGGCATACGGGGCCGCGCCGGCGGTCAAGAGGTGGATGATCTCCACGTCCACCAGCTCGCCGGCCCGCTGCACCAGGGCCTCCACCAGCTCCACCGGCTGGCCGCAGCCGGTGCCCAGGAACACCCGCTGGCCGGGCTTCAGGAGCCCCACCGCCCGGCGGGTGGTCATGATCATGTCCCGGTAGCGCTCCTGCCAGTCCGGGTCCGGGTAGGTGACGCTGCCGTCGCTCATGGCCGGGCCTCGGCGGGAGAGAGGGTGATGCGGGCGTCAGCCACGAAGGGCTCGGAGCCGCCGGCGCTGACGATGAAGGGGTTGATGTCCAGCTCGGCAATGGCCGGGAAGTCGGTGGCCAGCTGGCTGATCCGCTGCAGGCCGTCGGCGATGGCGGCCAGGTTCACCCCGCGCTGCCCCCGGGCCCCCTGGAGGATCTCGTAGGAACGGGTGGCCATGAGCATCTGCATCGCCTCGTCCAGGGTGATGGGCGCCAGGTGGAAGGTGACGTCCTTCATCACCTCCACGAAGATGCCGCCCAGGCCGAACATGAGCATGGGGCCGAATTGGCGGTCCCGGGTCATGCCGATGATGACCTCCAGCCCCCGGCCCAGCATCTCTTCCAGGTAAACGCCATCCACCCGCGCCTCCGGCGCCCGCTCACGGATGCGCAGCATCATGAGATCGAAGTTGTCCAGCACCGCCTCGCTGGTGGCCACATTGAGGCGCACGCCGCCGAAGTCCGACTTGTGGACGATGTCCGGGGAGACGATCTTCATCACCACCGGATAGCCCAGCCGCTCGGCGATCTCCACCGCCTCCTCGCCGGAGCTGGCCAGACAGCCGTTGGGAATGCGGAAGCCATAGGCCTTGAGGATGTCCTTGGCCTTGACCTCACCGATCCGGAGGCGGCCGGTGCGCAGCCGCCGGAAGATGATCCGCTCCACCCGCCGGCGGTTGACCCGGAAGCGGGTGACCAGCCGGGGCGGCCGGGCGCGCCAGGCGGCGTACTGGAAGAGACCGGTCAGGGTGGCCACCGCCTGCTCCGGGGTGTCGAAGTCCGGGATGTGGCTGGCGGCCAGCTCCCGCCGCCCGGGCATCACCCGGTCGCCACCCATGAAGGCAGCCACCACCGGCTTTTCGCCCCGCATCACCCCGGCAATGGCGGTGGCGGTGGCGGCCGGCTGGGTCATGGCCTGGGGGGTGAGAATGACCAGGATGGCATCGACGCCGGGATCGTCCTGGGCCGCGGCGATGGCTGCGGCATAACGGGACGGGTCGGCGTCCCCCAGGACGTCCACCGGGTTGCCCAGGCTGGCTGCCGGCGGCAGCCGCTGCCGGAGGGCGGTGGTGGTGTTGCCGTCCAGGCGGGCCGGGAACAGGCCCGCCCTCTCCACCGCATCGGCGGCGATGATCCCGGGGCCGCCGGCATTGGTGATGATGAGCACCCGCCGCCCGGGCGCTGGCAGCGGCTGCAGGGCCAGGGCGGTGCCGTAGTCGAACAGGGCGGCAAAGGAGTCGGCGCGGATGACGCCGGCCCGCAGGAAGGCAGCGCCATAGGCCACCTCGGCGCCGGCCAGGACGCCGGTGTGGGAGGAGGCGGCCAGCCTTCCGGCTTCGGTGGTCCCGGCCTTGAGGATGACCACCGGCTTTCTCGTCGCCGCCTCCTCGGCGGCCTTGACGAACTCTTCCCCGGAGACGATGTCCTCCAGATAGCCCAGGATCACCCTGGTGTCCGGGTCCCGGGCCAGGGCCAGCAGCAGATCCACCTCGGAAAGATCCGCCTTGTTGCCCAGGCTCACCACCTTGGCCAGCCCGAGACCGCGGCCGCGGGCCAGATCCAGGAGCGCGGTGCAAACCGCCCCGGACTGGGAGAGGATGGAGATGGGTCCGGCCGGCGGCAGGGGGCCGGCAAAGGAGGCGTTGAGGTGGTGGGATGTATTGATGAGCCCCAGGCAGTTGGGCCCCAGCAGCCGGGCACCCCCCTCCCGGCAGAGCCGGGCCAGCTCACGCTCCTGGCCGGCGCCCTCGGGGCCGGTCTCCTTGAAGCCCGCCGACACCACCACCACCGCCCGGGCGCCGGCGCGCACCAGCTGCCGCACCGCCTCCGGGGCCGCGGCCGCCGGCAGCGCCACGATGCCCAGGTCGATCCTTTCGGCCAGACCCTGGAGGTTGGGCCGGCACGGCAGGCCACAGATGGCATCCGCGTCCGGGTTGACCGGGATCAGGCTGCCGGCAAAGCCCCCGGCCTGGAGGTTGGCCAGGATGTCGTGGCCCACCTTGCCCGGGGTGCGGGAGGCGCCGATCACGGCGATGGTGCGGGGGGTGAACAGGGCGTCGAGCATGGCGGCGCATCTCTCGGGAGGACGGTGCCGGCTGGCGGTCTTCGTGGCCTTTGGCTGCTGTCAGGGGCAGGGTTAGGGTTGCACGGCGGGCGGGGAAAAGACAAGGGCCGGTTGGAGGCGGGTGGTCCTCTATCCCAGTCCCAGCAGGAAGCGGACGACCGGCAGGCATTGGACCTTGACCGGCCCGACCTGGTGCTCTGCCGCCAGATCGTTGGTGAGCAGGAGGCAGCGGGTGTCCTCCCCGGCGCTGGCGAAGGCGGCCAGCTCCCGCGCCGGAATGGCAGTCTGGGCTGTATCCTCGTACCAGACCTGGATCCGGCTGGTCAGCCGGAGCCCCTCCTTGACCACGAAATCCGTTTCATGGCCATCGCTGTGAAAGAAGATCTCCTCGTGGCAGGTCCTGAGGTGGTTGTGCACCACATTCTCCACGAGGCGGCCGAGATCCTGGGAAAAGGAGAAGGCGACCCGGTTGCGCAGTCCGGTATCGATGGCGTAGGTCTTGAACCCGGCGCGCTGCACGGTCTTGAGCGACCAGGAGAAGCGTTGCAGGCGGAAAAGCAGATAGCTTTCGAGAATGGCCGACAGGTAGTTCTCGGTCTTGTCCTGGGAAATACTGAAGTTGCTCCGGAGCTTGTTGACGCTGGTCAGCTTGGCGTTGTTGGTGAGCAGGAAGACGGCCAGGTGGCGCAGACTGGAGACATCACGGATCTCGTGCCGGCTGACGATGTCACGATACAGGATGTCGTCGAAGTAATGCTTGAGCAACAGCTGGCGTGCGGCGTCCGTCTCCTGCAAGACGACCTCCGGGAAGCCACCATATTGCAGGTAGGTGTGGAACAGATGCCGAATCATGGCCTTGCGGCTGCAGTAGTCCAACTCGCCATCGACCACGATGCCATGGAAGCGCAGGTGCTCGGCAAAGGACAACGGGAAGATCTCGAAGGAGATGTGACGGCCGGTCAGTTTGGTGCCGATCTCCCGGCTCAGCAGCTGGGCCGATGATCCGGTGACGAACACCTTGATGTCCTCGGTCTCGCTGCGGCCCCGCACCCAGTGCTCCCAGCCCGGGATGTTCTGGACCTCGTCCAGGAAGATGTACCCCCGGCCTGTGGGACAGACCCGCTCCCGCCAGGTGCGGTAGATCCGTTCCAGGAGCTCGATGGAGGCGGCCGTGACCAGAAGCGGCTCTTCCAGGTTGAGCCGCAGGAGTTGTCGCGGTGCAATGCCCCGCGCCAGGAGGGCGGCCAGGATCTGGGCCAGCAGGGTGGACTTGCCGCAACGCCGGATGCCCTTGAGGACGACGACCTCTTTGGTCTCGATCTGCTCCAGACACCTGGCCAGGGCGGCACGTTCGACACCGGCATCGATACGGCCCGCGGTCCAGAACTGGTTGTGGCTGGCGAGGATCTCCAGGAGCTGTGCGGTTTGCATGGCCTGTCACCGGCAGAAAGGGATCTTTGCCGCAAGGTACAACCGGTATGCCGGTGATTCAACCCTGATGGCCGGGCTTTTCCGGGGCCGGCGGCTCCGGAGCGGCGACCACCGGCCGCAGGCCGGCCTCGGCCACCGCCGCGTGCACCGAGCGCAGGTTGTACGTGTTGACCCGGATGTAGATGCGGCCCGGCCCCGCTTCTTCCTGATCGCCCTGGGCCCGCACCACCCGGGTGAAGGGGATGTCCCGCTCCTCCAGGGCCTGGATGATGGTGGACAGGATGCGCGGCCGGCCGTCGTCGACGATCTCGATGAGGCTGGAGCCCCGCAGGCCCACCCCGAACAGGGTGCGGTAGGCGGCCAGAAGATCCCGGACCGAGAAGATCCCCACCACCCGCTGCCCGGCATCCACCACCGGCAGAGCGCCGACGTTGTGGCGCTCCAGGAGGAAAAGAGCGTCGTCCAGGGTGGACAGCAGGCCCAGCCAGACCAGGTCCCGGCTCATGATCGCCGACACCGGCGTGGCCGCCAGCTGCGCCAGCAGCTCCTGGCGGCCGGCCTCCGCCATCACCGGCGATGGATAGGCGGAGCGCAGGTCCCGGTCCGTGACCATGCCCACCAGGTGGCCGTGCCCGTCCACCACCGGCAGATGCCGGAAGTGCCGTCCGGCCAGGATCTCCCGGACTGCCGGCAGCTTCTCGTCCGGTCCGACCGTCACTGCCGGTGCCGTCATGTGGCTGCGGACATACATGGCATCCCTCCCAAGTCTTCATTCCCCCTCGGCCAGGCCCAGGAGATAGGCCTCGACACTGGCCGCCAGCGGCTCCAGCTCATAGCCCCCCTCCAGAATGGACAGCACCCGGCCCTGGCAATAACGGCGGCCCCAGGCGGCCATCCGCTCCCCCAACCGGCGGTACAGCCCGGTGCTGTAGGCGAGGCCGGACATGTCGTCCTGCCGGTGGCCGTCGAGACCGGCGGCGACGATCAGGCCCTCCGGCGCGAAGGCGGTGAGGGCCGGCTCCAGCTGCTCGTCCAGGGCGGCCAGCACCATGGCGTCATGGGCGCCGGGGGGCAGAGGGACGTTCAGGGTGTAGCCCAGGCCCGGGCCAGTGCCGGTCTCGTCGCTGTAGCCGGTACCGGGAAAGGAAAAGGTCGGGTGCTCGTGGATACTGGCGTAGAGCACCTCCGGATCGGTCTCGAAGGCGGCCTGGATGCCGTTGCCGTGGTGGGCATCCCAGTCCACCACCGCCAGGCGCCGCCGGCCGTAACGCCGCTGCCAGTAGCGGGCCGCCACCACGATGTTGTTGATGAAGCAGAAGCCCAGGGCCAGGGCCCGCTCCGCATGGTGGCCGGGCGGCCGAACCGAGCAGAAGGGCAGGACGCCGGCCTCCCGCTCCAGAAGATCGATGCCCACCAGGCCGGCGCCGGCCGCCAGGAGGGCGGCGTTGAACGAATCGTAGCTGATCTGGTTGTCGGGATGGCCGAGATGGGAGCGGCCGGCCAGGGCCGCCTCCTCGAAGCGGGCCAGATAGGCCTCGTCGTGATAGACGAGGAGGTCCGGCCAGTCGGCGGCCCGACTGGTCTCCTCCCGGAGCACCGCGGCCAGGGGGCCGGCGGCCAACCGCGCCCGGATGGCGGTCAGCCGCTCCGGCACCTCCGGGTGCAGGCCGCCACCGGTGTCGTGGCGCAGCAGGTCAGGGTGGCTGATGAGGACGATGGGCACAAGGGGCATCGTGGTCGGCTCCGGGCCGGGAGGCGATGCGGTCCCCTGGGGATGCGCCGCCGCCCCTACACTGGATCAGCATAGGGGCGGGGTCTGAGGAATTGCAAGCTCTGGCCTGGGGGCAGCCTCATGGCCGAGGGGCCGTGAACAGAGGCGCCAACTGCCCGTAGCCTTCCTGGCCCAGGTCCTCCGCCGGCACGAAGCGCAGGGCCGCCGAGTTGATGCAGTAGCGCAGCCCGGTGGGCGGTGGCCCGTCCGGGAAGACATGGCCGAGATGGGCATCGCCCTGGCGGCTGCGGACCTCGGTGCGGGTCGAAAAGAGCCGGCGGTCCTCCCGCTCGACGATGTTGTCCGCTACCAGCGGCCGGCTGAAGCTGGGCCAGCCGGTGCCCGAATCGTACTTGTCCCGGGAGCTGAAGAGGGGCTCCCCGGAGATCACGTCCACGTAGATGCCGGGCCGCTTGTTGTCCCAGTATTCGTTGTCGAAGGGCGGCTCGGTGCCTTCGTTCACGATCACCTCATACTGGAGGGGGGTGAGTCGGGCCTTCATCTCCTCCGGGCTTGGACGTCCTGAGGACCCGCCGGGTGCCAGGGGCGGCTCGTTGCCCCACACGGCATCCAGGAACCGATCCCGGCCGGAGCCGGCCCGGTACAGCCGATACCGGAGCGGATTCTTGTCGGCGTAGTCCTGATGGTACTCCTCGGCTGGCCAGAAGCGGGTCGCGGCCAGGATGGGGGTGACGATGGGCTTGTCGAAGAGCCCCCGTTTGGCCAGGGCCGCCTTGGACGTCTCGGCCAGCAGCCGCTCCTCTTCGCTGCCGAAGAAGATGGCGGTGGTGTAAGCGTGACCCCGGTCGGCGAACTGGCCGGCCGGGTCCGTGGGATCGATCTGGCGCCAGAACACGCGCAGCAGATCCTGGTAGCTGATGCGGGCCGGGTCGTAGCGGACCTCCACCGCCTCGATGTGACCGCCGGCCGCATAGTTCTCATAGGTAGGATTCTCCGTCTGGCCACCGATGTAGCCGGAGGTGACGGCCATCACCCCCGGCAGCTCCTGGAAGGGCTTTTCCATGCACCAGAAGCAGCCGCCGGCAAAGATGGCGGTGCGGCTGGCATCCGTCTGGCCGGCGCCCGCCAAAGGCGCTGCCAGCAAAGGTCCGGCGGCCAGGGCCAGGACCAGCAACAGAAGAGAGAATGCGGTATTCATGGTCGCCTCCTTGCCGCCTGCCGGCGGCATCCGCAGGTGCCGTGCCGGACCCCGCTCGACCGGCATGATCGGCAGGGTCCTTTCGGCTCCATGGGCAAACCATAAGCACGGCGCCCGAGGAAGGGAGGCACTCCTCAAGTGGATGCGGGAGGTGAGGGCGAGTCCTACCACCGCACCACGATGTCGTGGCACTTGATGCAGCGACCGGCAGGCGGATGAGGCCGGGCTGAGCTGGGCAGGATGGGAGGGGCGATCTTGATGATGGTGGAGATCCCTTCCAGGGCGGCGCCCACCGGGGTTTTCGGCTGCGAGCCGGCGGGAGGTCCGTTCACGAACAGGTGGCAGTGGTCACAACGGCCCCAGAAGGGATGGAGGCGCACCGCCGCGGCGCTGATGCGGGGGATACGCCGGATCACTGTCTGCCGCGGGGGGGGCGTTGCGGGCTGGGAGTCCAGGAAGAGGCCGGTGGCACCCTGCGGCGCAGGCAAGGTCACAAGGCCGGACAGGGCGGCATCCAGCCGGGAAAGCCCGTGCCAGCTGGCCAGGACGGCGGCCACCAGCACCAGCGCCAGGCCGGCCCGCCCGGCGGTTTTGCCGGTCTGCCCCGTGCCTGTCATCGTAACCGGTTGGACCAGAGGGCAAATCCCTCGTCGTTGCGAAGCTGGCAGGTCGTGCCGCCCACCTGGAGCCGTCGGGCGTAGATGAGCGGCTCCGGGCCTGACGCATCAAACTGGAACCCCACCCCGGAGATGGCTTGGTCATGGCTCAGACGGCAACCGGTGTATTCCAGGAACCACGACGGGGCCACCGAGATCCGGAGCTCCCGCTTGTCGGTGGCCTCCAGCCAGAGATGGATCTGGCCGTCCTGCTGGGGCATCTCGGACAGCTGCTGGATGACGCCGGAGAACCGTACCACCGGCGCCTGCTCCAGCTTGATGACGCCCGGCTTGAACGTGGCGCGCGGGGCGAGCTGCGCCGCCGGCACCGCCTGCGGTCCGGCTGCCGTCCAGCCCTGGCTGCGGGAGCTCAGCGGCGCCAGGCCTTGGGCCATGGGGGCAGCCAGCTCATGGCGGACCTCCCGGAGCAGATCCGGTGGCAAGAGCGCGGCTACAGTCACCGCCACCAGGATCACGGCGGCCATGATGACGACATTGTCCTCGATACGCATGGCAGGCTCGTCGTAGGAGGGGCGTCAGACAGAAGTGGCCATCACGGATACCTCGCCCTGAGCGGCGGTCTCCCCTGGCGGCGTCAGAAAGACCTGGACATTGCCGATGTGGGCAACCTCGCTCTGCACCCGAGTGCGCAGGTGATCGGCGATGAGATCCCCCTCGTAGACCTTGCGGTCGCCGTCCACCACCACCTCGATGTCCACATGCATCTCCTCGCCGACCAGACGGGCGCGGACAAGCCCCACGTCCAGGACGCCGAAGACGCTGCGCGCCAGCTGGTCGATTCTTGCCACCAGCTCCGCCTCGGCCGAGGCGTCCATGAGCCCGTCGATGGCCTCGACCGTGAGCTTCACCCCGATCTTCACCACCAGCAGGCCGACGGCGATGGCGGCGATGGCGTCCCCGTAGGCAAAGCCCAGGGTGGCCAGGCCAACGCCGATCAGCACGCCGGTGGAGGACAAGGCATCGGAGCGGTTGTCCCAGGCATCGGCGATGATGGCGGGGCAGTTGTTCTTCTTGCCGACGCAGTCCTCGTAATGGAACATCAGCTCGTTGAGCGCGATGGAGATGACGGCACCAACCAGGGCGATCCAGCTTGGGGTCTCGACGTCGCCGGTGAGAACGGCTCGGCCGGCGCCGATGAGGATATAGATGCCGCCAACCACCAGGATGAGGCCGACAAAGGCGGTGGCGATGAACTGGGCATGGCCGTAGCCGTAAGGGTGCTGGTCATCGGCTGGCCGGCTCGAGATCTTGAGGCTGGCGATGGTGGCGAGGTTGGCAACCACATCGGAGAAGGAGTGCAGGGCGTCGGCCACCAGGGCCGAGCTGCCGGACAGGAGTCCGAGGCACACCTTGAGGAAGGTGAGAAAGGCGTTGGTGGACAGGGCGTACCAGACCACCTCGTCCCGGCATGCGGCGCATTCTTCGGGATTCATGACTGGAGGTAATCGAGAAGACTCTGGCCCGCCATCTTGCAGACGCCCCCCGTCTGCCGGGCTTTGATCCTGCCCTCGGCGATGAGCTGGCGCACCTCCGCGTGGGAGATGCCCAGGAGGCGGGCCGCCTCGGACACCTCGTAGAGCCTGGTTGGCTTGATGTCCCGGGTGGTCTCGTCGAGGATCCTCTTGATCACTTCACAGACCCCGAGGATGGCGCCGACTCGCAGCAGCAATGCCCACATGCGTCACCGCCTATGGCTTGGGAGTGGAGGGAACCGGGAGCAGGGATCTCCCGAGCATCTCGCCGGTGGCCTCGGGATTGATGTGTGCCTCCTCCGCGGCCTGGAAGTAAGCGTAGGGGTGGAAGCCATACAGCCGGGCCAGGATGCGGGAGGGAAAGGTCATGATCGCCGTGTTGTAGCTCTGGGTGGTCTCGTTGAGCTGGCGTCTTTGCTCGAGGATGAGGGTCTCGATCTCCACCAGATCGGTCATCAGCTGGTGATAGGTGGTCACCGCCTTGATGTCCGGGTAGGCTTCCCCCAGGGCCATGAGTCTGCCCATGGAGGCCTTCAGGGTCTCGATGGTGGCGGCTGGGAGAGCGGCCAGCTCCGGGACCAGGCCTTCCCCCGTGCTGCCGGCACCGGCTGCCTGTGCGGCGAAGCCTTCCAGCAGATCGTTGGACCGGAGCAGCTCGGTACGCACCTCGGCCACATGCCTGAAGACCTCTGTTTCGTGAACCGCCTGGCTGCCGGTCAGCATCACCAGGTTGGGGAAAAGGTTGGCCCGGCGCTGCAGGCTGGCCTCCACCCGGCCCTTGGCAGCCTGCACCTGCTGATCCAGCGAGACGAAGCGGTTGTAGTTGACCATGAGGCCGATGATCCCCGCCAGCACCGCCAGCACCGAGGCGAGCACGATGAGCCGCAGCCCGCGCACCGGCGGCAGCGGCCGGCCGGCACGGACCACCGACTCCTCCTGCAGCTGCCGGGCGAGCCGCCGGAGCCGCTCGAACCGGTCTTGGCCCCCCCCCCCCCCCCCCCCCCCCCGGCC
>JBFMBH010000051.1 GCA_040755095.1 Thermodesulfobacteriota bacterium | reverse complement strand
TCTGGCGCTGCCGGCATGACCTGCCGGCGCGGCAGCGTCCCGTCCGGCCTCTGCCGTGGTGGGGCTGGCTGGGACTGGCCCTGGGCGCAGGTGCCTGGGGCCTGGCCTGGAGCCGCTTCCCCTGGCTCGCCCCCTGGCAGCCCTTCACCTTCACGCCGCTGTGGGTCGCCTACATCCTGGTGGTGAACGGCCTGGTGGCCCGCCGCCGCGGCTCGGCGCAGCCGCTGGCGGCGCCCGGCTATTTCCTGGCCCTGTGGCCCCTTTCCGCCGCCTTCTGGTGGCTCTTCGAGTATCTCAACCGCTTCGCCGGCAACTGGCGCTACCTCGGTGTCGAAGGCTTCTCCCCCGGCCTGTACTTCCTGTTCGCCAGCCTCGCCTTCGCCACCGTGCTGCCGACGGTGCTGGCCACCCGGGATCTTGTGGCCGCCAGCCGCTGGCTCGCCCCCTTCGCCTGCTGGCAGGCCCTGTCCATCCGGCGGCCGCGGCTGCTGGCTGCCGGGGTGCTGGCCCTGGCTGCCGCCGGTCTTGCCGGCCTGGGCTGCTGGCCGGGCCAGCTCTTCCCTTTGCTCTGGCTGGCGCCGCTGGCCATCCTGATCAGCCTGCAGGTCCTGGCCGGCCAGCCGACCATCCTGGCCCCGCTGGCCCGGGGGGACTGGCGGCCGCTTCTGGCCGCGGCCGCCGCGGCCGTGGTCTGCGGCCTCTTCTGGGAGATGTGGAATGTCGCAAGCTATGCCAAGTGGATCTACACCGTGCCCTATGTGGACCGGTTCCACCTGTTCGAAATGCCAGCCCTGGGCTACGCCGGCTACCTGCCCTTCGGCCTGGAGTGCGTGGCGGTGGCCGAGCATTTCCTTGGCCCTGGCCCCGTTCTGCCGGACCCGGGAGCGCCGCCGGCCTCGCCCGCCCCTGGCCAGGACCTCAGCCGGTGAGGGCCAGGGCCAGGGCCTCCTTGATGTCATGCACCAGCTGGAGCTTGACCCCCTCCTTGACGTTTTCCGGCAGCTCCAGGACGTCCTTCTCGTTGAGGTACGGGATGAGCACCTCGTGGATACCGCTGCGGAGGGCCGCCAGCACCTTCTCCTTGATGCCGCCCACGGGCAGCACGTCCCCCCGCAGGGTGATCTCGCCGGTCATGGCGATGTCCTGGCGCACCGTCCGGCCGGTGAGCAGGGAGGTCAGCGACACCACCATGGCCACGCCGGCCGACGGGCCGTCCTTGGGGATGGCGCCCTCGGGCACGTGGACGTGGATGTCATGCTCGGCGAACTGCTTGGGGTCGACGGCCAGGTCGGTGGCATGGGAGCGGATGAAGGTGAGGGCCGCGGTGGCCGACTCCTTCATGACATCCCCCAGCTTGCCGGTGAGGATAAGGCCTCCCTTGCCGGGCATGCGGGCGGCCTCGATGAAGAGCAGCTCGCCGCCCACCGGGGTCCAGGCCAGGCCGGTGGCGAGCCCCGGGCTCCAGGTGCGGGCGGTGACCTCGGCGAAGAAGCGGGGCGGCCCCAGATAGCGCGCCAGGCCATCGGGCTCGATCCCGGTCTGGCCGGTCTTGCCGCCAACGATCTCCCGGGCCAGGCCCCGGCAGACGCCGGCAATCTGCCGCTCCAGGCTGCGCACCCCCGCCTCCCGGGTATAGGAGCGGATCATCGCCCGCAGGGCCGCCTCGCTGAAAGAGACATCGTCGGCGGTCAGGCCGTTGGCCTCCAGCTGGTGGGGCACCAGGTGCTCGATGGCGATCCGCACCTTCTCGTCATCGGTGTAGCCGGGCAGCTCCAGGATCTCCATCCGGTCCCGCAAGGGGGGCGGGACGGTGTCCAGCATGTTGGCGGTGGAGATGAACATCACGTGGGACAGGTCGAAGGTCAGCTCCAGATAATGGTCGGAGAAGGTGTGGTTCTGCTCCGGATCCAGAACCTCCAGAAGGGCCGAGGAGGGATCGCCCCGGAAGTCCATGCCCAGCTTGTCGATCTCGTCCAGCATGAACAAGGGGTTGGCGGAGCCGGCCTTGCGCAGGCTCTGGATGATGCGGCCCGGCAGCGCCCCCACATAGGTGCGGCGGTGACCGCGGATCTCGGCCTCGTCCCGCACCCCGCCCAGGGAGATGCGCACGAACTTGCGGCCCATGGCCCGGGCAATGGACTGGCCCAGGGAGGTCTTGCCCACCCCGGGCGGCCCGGCAAAGCAGAGGATCGGGCCCTTCATGTCCTGTTTGAGCTTGCGCACGGCCAGAAATTCGATGATCCGCTTCTTCACCTTCTCCAGGCCGTAGTGGTCGTGGTCCAGCACCTCCTGGGCCTTGCCCAGGTCCAGGGAATCCGGGGTGAAGACCAGCCAGGGCAGGTCCAGGATCCAGTCCAGATAGGTGCGGGCCACAGTGTATTCCGGTGACGAGGGCGGGATGCGGGCCAGGCGGTTGACCTCCTTCTCCGCCGCCTTCCTGGCCTCCTCGGGCAACTCGGCCTTGGCCAACCGCTCCTTGAGCTCGTTGAGGTCGACATTCTGGTCGTCGCCCTCGCCCAGCTCCTTCTGGATGGCCTTGAGCTGCTGGCGGAGGAAGAACTCCTTCTGCTTCTGGTCCATGTCCTCCTTGAGCTTCTTCTGGATCTCGTTGGACAGCTCCAGGGTCTCCGCCCGCTTGTTCAAGAGCAGGGTGACCTTCTCCAGGAGGGGCTTGATGGCCTGGATCTCCAGAAGCTCCTGCTCCTCCTCCAAAGACAGGCCGAGCTGCGAGGAGACCAGGTAGGCGATGTGGAAGGGGTTGGCCAGGGACATAAGCGTCATGACGATCTCCCCGGGCATGGAGGACAACTCCGCCACCTTTCGGAACTGGGCCCTGAGGTTCAGAACCAGTGCCTCCACCTCCTGGTCCTGCACCTCTTCCTGCTCCAGGACCTCGATCCGCGCCCGCAGGTATGGCTCTGCCGAGACAAAGGCCTTCACCCGAAGCTTGCGCACGGCGCTCATCAGCACCTGGTAGATGCCTTCCTGGGTCTTGATCATCTTGTGGATGAAGCCCACCACCCCGACCTCATAGAGGTCCTCGGGCCGGATCTCGGCATGGGGCTCCCGTTTGTCCCCTTCGGTCCGGCGGTGGGTGAGCACCGCCACCAGCCGCTCCCGGAGAATGACGTCATCCACCAGCTGCTTGGAGGCGGGATGAGAGACCTGCAGAGGAAAGCCCATGCCAGGGAAGAAGACGAAGCCATGCACCGGCATGACCGGCAGCTCGTCGGGGATGCTGAGGGCTTCGGGGTTCATGCGCTCTTCACGTTTCTCCGTCGTTTCGTCGGCCATGGTGTGCTCCCTGGGCAAAACGATTCGGCCCCCGGCGCCGGCAGCCCCGAACCCGGATCAGGGTCGGGTACGCCGCCAGCTCGGCCAGGGGCGGCGATCAGGATACTTTGATCTCGACCCGGCCGACCGGCCGGAGCTTGGGCAGGCGGATCTCCAGGAATCCGTGGCGGTAGCACGAGGAGGTGTGCTGGACGTCCACGGGCATCGGCAGGTTGATGGTGCGCTGGAAGCGACCGTGCTCGATCTCCAGCTGGTGGATCCGGGAGACGTTGTCGATGAGCGGCCGCTGGCGCAGCCCGGCAATGGTGACCGTGGTCGGCTCCGCCACCACGGTCAGGTGGGCCGGATCGATGCCGGCGCCATCCACATAGACCAGGACCTCCCTTTCCGACTCGTAGACGTCCACCGGCGGGCACCAGCCCCGGGTGGCCAGGAAGGGGGTCATGCTGGGCAGGCTGAGGTTGCGGAACATCCGCCCCATGTGCCGTTCCAGCTCCGCGAGGTCCAGGTCGAGCTGTTTGCGTGTCTTTGCCATGGCCATCACCTGTGGATGATTTGCCGTGCACTCGGTGGGACAAGAAGACGGCACGGCGGAAACGGGCAGCTCCTCCTTCGAGGACCAGCCTGGCTCAGTGTTGACCAGCCGCCTCCGATTTGCAACGCCAAAACCGCCTGGCCGATCAAGCCCTTTACAGCCGCAATCTGGCCAGACGCAGGCTGTTGGTCACCACCGTGACGCTGGAGAAGGCCATGGCCAAGGCGGCCAGAATGGGGTGCAGGTCCCGCAGCATGGCCGGCAGACCGGCAAAGGGATGGAGGACCCCGGCGGCGATGGGGATGAGAAGGACGTTGTAGAAGAAGGCCCAGAAGAGGTTCTGGCGGATGGTCTGCATGGTGGCCCGGGACAGGGCGATGGCCCTGGGCACCGCGGTCAGCTCGCCCCGCATCAGGGTGACCTCGGCGGCCTCCACCGCGATATCGGTGCCGGTGCCGATGGCAAAGCCGACATCGGCCTGGGCCAGGGCCGGCGCGTCGTTGATGCCGTCGCCCACCATACCCACCAGGCGGCCTTCGTGCTGCAGCCTCCTGATCTCCCCGGCCTTCTCGTCCGGCAGCACCTCGGCCAGCACGCGGCCGATCCCCAACTGGCCGGCGATGCGGCGGGCGGCCCGCTGGTTGTCGCCGGTCAGCATCACCACCTCCACCCCCTGCTCGGCCAGGCGGGCCAGGGCCTCCGGTGCCGACGGCTTGACCGGATCAGCCACGGCGATGAAGCCCAGGAGGGTCGTCTCGGTGGCCGCCACCATCACCGTCTTGCTCTCGTCCTGCAGGCGGCGGATGGCCACCTCGGCGGGATCGAGGCGTATCCCCAGGGACTGCAGCCAGCCGGGCTTGCCAACCCGCACCAGGCGGCCGGCGATCCGGGCCTCGACCCCCTGGCCGGGCACGGCCCGGAAATCCTCGACCGCAGGCAGTGCCAGGTTGCGGGCCCGGGCCTCGGCCACCACCGCCTTGCCCAAGGGATGCTCCGAGCCGTGCTCGGCGGCCGCCGCCATGGCCAGCACCGCATCCGGGCTGGCGTCGGCCGCCGGGATGATGTCCGCCACCGTGGGCTGACCGGTGGTGATGGTGCCGGTCTTGTCCAGGACGATGAAGGTCAGGGCATTGGCCTTCTCCAGGGCCTCGCCGGAGCGGAAGAGAATCCCCAGCTCCGCGCCCTTGCCGGTGCCGGCCATGATGGCGGTGGGGGTGGCCAGGCCCAGGGCACAGGGGCAGGCGATGACCAGGACCGCCACCAGCCGGATGAGGGCCGGCACGAAGGCGCCACCCAGCACCCACCAGAGGAGGAAGACGGCGCACGCAATGCCGATCACTGTCGGCACAAAGACCGCGCTGACCCGATCGGCGATGCGCTGGATGGGGGCCTTGCTGCCCTGGGCCTCTTCCACCAGCCGGATGATCCGGGCAAGCACCGTGTCCCGGCCCACCTTGGTGGCCTCGATCCTGAGCAGCCCCTCCCGGTTGATGGTGCCGCCGAAGACCGGCGCGCCGGGGGCCTTGTCCAAAGGGATCGGCTCGCCAGTCAGCATGCTCTCGTCCACCGCCGACACCCCGGTCTTCACCGTGCCGTCCACCGGGATGCTCTCCCCGGGGCGCACCACCACCGTGTCCCCCACCTGCACCTGGCTGATGGCCACCGGCACCTCCTGGCCCTGGCGCAGGATCGTGCAGGTCTTGGGCCGCAGATTGAGCAGCTTCTTGATCGCTTCACTGGTGCGGCCCTTGGCCCTCGCCTCCAGGAGCTTGCCCAGGCGGATGAGGGTGATGATGACCGCCGAGGTCTCAAAATAGACATGGCCGGACAGACCGGGCAAGACCATCACCGCCAGGGAATAGAAATAGGCGCAGCTGGAGCCCATGGCCACCAGGACGTCCATGTTGGCGCTGCGGTTCCGGAGGCTCTTGGCACCGTTGACGTAGAAATCCCGGCCGGTGAAGAACTGGACTGGCGAGGCCAGGGCGAAGAAGAGCCAGTTGACCCACGGCTCGTGGGCCCAGGCGCCCAGGAGGTGGAAATCCCGGAGCATGGACAGCCCGAAGAGGGGCAGGGAGAACGCCGCCCCCACCAGAAAGGCGGTCCGCTGGCGGCTGATCTCCTGAGCCCGGGCCCTGGCCTCCGCATCCAGACCGGTGTCCGCCTCCGGAGCCGGCAGGATGACGCCATAGCCGGCCGCCTCTACGGCGGCAGCGATGGCGGGCAGGTCCAGGCGGTCCGCCAGATAGGTCACGGCCAGGTGCTCCCGGGCAAAGTTGACGGAGGCCTGCAGCACCCCCGGCAGGCGGAGAACGGCCTTTTCGATGTTGGCGGCGCAGTTGGCACAGGAGAGCCCGGTCACCGGCAGATCGGCGCCGGCCTTCAGCACCCCGTAGCCGGCCGCCTCGATGGCGGCCACCAGCCGGCTGGCGGTGATCCGGCCGGGGTCGAAGCGGATCGTCACCCGCTCGCTGGCAAAGTTGACGAACGCCTGGCCGACGCCGGGCAGGGCCGCCAGGGCCTTTTCCACATTGGCGGCGCAGTTGGCACAGGACATGCCCGTGACTTGGCACTCCAGGGTCTCCGGAAAGGGGGCGGATGGGCTGTCTGTGGGCATGGCCTTCACCAGGGGGGGACAGGGGAAGTCGGGCCCGGCGGCCGCCGGCTGCGGTCGGGGGAGGGGGCGAGTCAGGACCGTCTCAGAGCCCGGCGGCGGCCAGAGCCGCCATCAGCTCCTTCTGCTCCGGGCTCAGGGTCCTGGGCACCTGGATACCGATTCGCACCAGGAGATCGCCGCGGGGACCATCTGGCTGCTCCGGCAGGCCATGGCCCTTGAGGCGCAGCCGGGCCTGGCTCTGGATTCCGGCCGGCACCCGCACATTGAGGGTCTTGCCGTCCAGGGTCGGGACCGGGATCTCGGTCCCCAGCACGGCAGCGGAAAAGGGGATGACCCGCTCCACCACCAGGTCCGAGCCTTCCCGCTCGAACAGGGGATGGGGGCTTTGCACGATCTGCAGGAGGAGATCGCCGGGCGGGCCGCCGGCCGGCGAGGGCTGGCCCTTGCCCGCCACCCGCAGCCTCTTGCCGGCCTGGATGCCGGCCGGAACCCGCACCGCCACCCGCTCCTGCTGGCCAGCCCGCCGCAAGGCGATCGTTTTTTCGGCCCCGGCCAGCACCTCCTCCAGGGTCACCGCCAGCTCCAGGGTGAGGTCCTCGCCCTGGGGGGGCGGGCCGGCCGGCTGTCGAGCCCGGAAGTCGGACTGGAAGCCGGCGAAGGGGCTGCCGCCGGCCTGGAAGGAAAAGGCCCCGAAGGGGGCGGCCCCGCCCCGGGCGCTGGCGAAGCCACCACCGAAGCCGAATTCCTTCAAGATCGAGCCCAGGTCGAAATTGCGCAGGATGTCTTCCTGGCTGAAGCGCTGCTGGAAGCCGGCGGCCCCGAACGTGTCGTATTGCTGGCGCTTGTCCGGGTCGGACAGGACCGCGTACGCCTCGTTGATCTTCTTGAAGCGCTCCTCGGCCTGGGCATCACCCTTGTTGCGATCAGGATGATCCTTCAAGGCCTTCTTCCGGTAGGCCTTCTTGATCTCCTGGGCCGAGGCGGTCCTGGGGACCCCCAGGAGCTCGTAGTAGTCCGTGACAGCCATGGGTCAGCCGTGATCAGAACGGCACGTCGCTGCCCATGCCCGCGGGCTCGGCGAAGGGCGGCTCCTCGTCCCGGCCGGCGTCGCCCTCCTGGCCACCCCGCTGCCCCAGGATCTGCATGGTCTGGGCCACGATTTCAGTGGTGTAGCGGGCGTTGCCGTCCCGGTCTTCCCATTTCCGGGTCTGCAGCCGGCCTTCGATATAGACCTGCTTGCCTTTGGCGAGCAGTTCGCCGCAGACCTCGCCCAGTCGGGCAAAGGCGACGATCCGGTGCCACTCGGTGCGCTCGGCCTTGCTGCCATCCGGGTTCTTCCAGACATCGCTGGTGGCAATGCGGAAGTTGGCCACCGCAGTGCCGTTCTGAGAGTAGCGCACTTCCGGGTCGGCGCCCAGGTTGCCGACGAGAATCACCTTGTTGACCGATGCCATTGCCTCCTCCTTACGATCCGGTCCTCTGACCACCCCACCCGCACAGCGCCGGTCCCGAGACCGGCCTGGCGGGCCGCGACGCATGGGCAACTATAAGGGCTGCGGACGGCAAAAGCAATTGTCCTTGGCTGTGAGTGACCCCGGCGCGGGCCACCTGTCAGGCGGCTTGGGCTACCTGGATCACGTCGTGCCCAGGGGAGGGATCCTCCGCGTTAAACGGCCGGGTGTCGCAATGTGAGGAGGTGGTGCAAGACGGCCGGCTATTTGACGGTGCCAGCCTTCACATCGTCTTGATCATGGGGCCTCCCCAAGCACGAAGACACCAACGGGCGGCCCAGGAATAGGCCGCCCGCGGTGAGCGTACATGCGGGATCGCCACCTACGCGGTGACGCCACCCAGGCAGCGAACTTCGGACCGATAGGAAGCTTCTTCGATGCCGCGCTTGATTTTCGTCGAAAAGGCCCGCACAAGAATGGCCAGGATAACGGCTATGGGGGTAAGCACGAGCAGCCAGGGTGCAGCCGACAGGAGCATATATCCGAACAGAATATCTGTAGCCTTCCCGCGCGTCCGGCGGATGAACTCTGCGACATCAGCATCATCAACAGAATAGCGTTGTTCGATTTCATCCTGCAATTGTTTCACGACAACTGGCCTGGTGTTGACCAGAGCAGCGAAGCCGAGCGTACCTGCCATGGTCATGCTTTCCGAATACCGAAGGTGGCCATTGATGAGCCGTCGAAGCTCGACATAGCTCTTGCTGTCGAGGGGAATGCCTCGTTGGACATAAAAATCGCGCACTTCCTCTCGCAAGTCGAAAAGTTTATCCCGGAAATGGTCAAGGATGGACGGCCGGAGCATCTTCTTCCAGAGAAGAAGAACTAGCAGTATGTTCAGACCGAAAAAGATGGCTTCAATCATCACGCGTCCTCCTTCGGTGTGTCTCCTGTTGGAGTGAGACCGCTTGAGGAACGATGGATGTCACCGGCCTCGGCTCTCCTTTGGTACTGACCTTTGCGCGCAATTGCTCGTTTCTTGCCTCTTCGCTCGAGATACCATGCTCCACCAGAGATAGCTCCGATCACGTAGCCGGTGATATTGCCTACATTCACTTTCCCCGCAAGCCTGGCCAGAGCATCGATAATCTCTGGGCGTGATTCAAGAAAAGGCCTGATGCCTTCGAAGGCGATATGCAATGCGACAAGCACACCGATGACAGTTATGATGTGCTTGACTGTGTCGCAGGTCGCACTGAACTTCCGTGATCCGGCTTCAATTCGCGCGACTTCAATGTCTTCCTTCCTGGCCATGTGTGCGCCTGGTATTGAGGTGGCATCTCCTTCCCAAGGAATCCTGGATACCACATAGGATAGCTTCGTTCCAGGCTTTTCTCAAAAGCGCCTTGGGGGCAGGAGGGGTTGTCGGCTGGCGGAGTGGGAGAGGGCAGGGGGGGCTCGAAACAGCATCAGCCGGTGCCCTGCGGCCAGTCGATGGTGGCGGGGCAGATGCGGTCGCGGCCCTCTTCTTTGGCCTGGTACAGGCCCCGGTCGGCGGCGGCCACCAGCAGCTCCGGCTCGGTGTCGCGCCGGGGGACGGTGGCCGAGACCCCGACACTGATGGTGACGTGGTCGCTGACCCGGGATTTGGCGTGGGGGATCTGCAAGAGGCGCAGGTTGGCCTGCATGGCCTTGGCAACAGCGAGACCGCCGGTCTCGTCGCTGTTGGGGAGGATGGCGGCGAACTCCTCGCCGCCATAGCGGGCGGCCAGGTCGGCGTCCCGGCGCATGGAGCGCTCCAGGACCCCGGCCACCTGGCGCAGGCAGTCGTCTCCCCGCTGGTGGCCGTAGTTGTCGTTGAAGAGCTTGAAGAAATCGATGTCCAGGAGAATGAGCGCCAGGGAAGAGCCCTGGCGCATGGCCCGGTGCCATTCCTGGTGCAGAACGTCGTCGAAGCGGCGGCGGTTGGCGATGCCGGTCAGACCGTCCAGGGAGGAGAGCCGCTGCAGGCTGCGGTTGGCCTCGGCCAGCTGATCGACCGCGGCGGCCAGCTCCTCCTGGCTCCTCTGCAAAGCCCGGAAAGCGGCGTCCCGCTCCAGCTGGTTGATGTAGGCCCGGGAGTGGTAGCGGATGCGGGCGATAAGCTCAATCTTGTCCGGGAGCTTGACCAGGTAGTCGTTGGCTCCGACGGCAAAGGCCTCGCTCTTCACCTTGGGCTCCTCCCGCACCGACAGGACGATGACCGGCACCTGGGCGGTCTCGGCATGGACCCGGAAGAAGCGCAGCATCATGAGCCCGTCCAGCTCCGGCATCACCAAGTCCTGGAGGATGACGGTCGGCCTGACCTGGGTCGCCACCTTCAAGGCCTGGGTAGGATCCGAGCAGTAGTGGAAGGCGATGTCCTCCGCCTCGGCCAGTGCCCGGCGCACCGCCTCGGCGATCATCGGCTGATCGTCCACCAACAGGACGGTGATCCCCTGTCCGGCCAGATCGGAGCGGGGATCAGAAGGGGCGGCTGACGGCTTTCTCACGGACGATGCCTCTCTTGGGGGCCAGAAGATCCACCAGGGCCGGGCCGATGGCACAAAGGGACAGGACCTCCACCGCAGCACCCAGGTCGGCCGCGGCCTTGGGCATACCGTAGACCACCGAGCTGGCCTGGTCCTGGGCCACGGTATGCCAGCCCCGCCGGCGCATGGCCAGCAGGCCATCGGCACCGTCCCGGCCCATGCCGGTGAGCAGGACGCCGATGGCCGGGCCCGTCCAGTGGCGGACGACGCTGTGGAAGAAGACATCGGCGGAAGGGTGGTAGTAGTTGTCCGCAGGCTCGGTGGTGAAGCTGAGGCAGCCCCTTCCGTTCAGGACCACATGGCCCTCGGTGCTGGGCACCAGGATGAGGCCCGGCCGGGGGCAATCCCCCTCCACGGCCAGCTTGACCGGCAGCTGCACCGTTCCCCGCAGCCACTCCACCAGACCGGCGGTGAAGCGGGTGTCCATGTGCTGGATGACGACCAGCGAGGCGGGGATGTCGGCGGGCAGATACGACAGGATCTGGGCCAGGGCCTGGGGGCCGCCGGTGGAGCAGCCGATGGCGATGAGGCATTGATCGGAGCGGCCCGCCGGTGCGGTCGCAGCGGTCGGGGCCGGGGCGACGGTCCTGCCGGTCCCGTGGCCCAACAGGCTGGCGATGCGGGCGATCTTGTGCAACAGCGCCTGTCCGCCGGTGCTCTTGCCGTCGGTGCCCAGGACCGGTGTGGCCACCGCGTCCAGGGCGCCGGCGCCCATGGCGTCGAAGACCTTGGCTGCATGGCCGGTGACCGTGGCCGTCACCACCAGGATGGCGCAGGGCGCGGTCTTCATGATCTGCCGGGTGGCCTCCACTCCGTCCATCACCGGCATCATGAGATCCATGAGCACCAGGTCCGGGCGATCCGCCTGGCAGAACGAGACCGCCTCGCGGCCGTTGCGGGCCATCCACAGCACCCGGTAGTCGGGAACCGAGCTGACGACGCGGCGCAGACTTTCCAGAGCCATGAAGGAATCATTGACGATGCCAATCTTCACGCCGCACTCCTCACCTTTCCCTCCTGATCCAGCATGCCTGCAGTTGCATCGGCATAGGCTTTCCGCCGCCTCAAGGCGACCACGACCCATTCTAGCACAGCCGGAAAAGAAAACGGAACCGCCTGGCCGGACATGGCGGCCCCGCGTTTAGGCCTTTGACTTGCCGGCTTCCGCTTCTATATGATTGAGGAAGACTCTGGGGGGCGGGAGGTGTTGGCTCCAGGTCAGGGGATGATGATTGATGCCGGCTGGATGCCGGGAGCGGAAGGTGGGAGGGGAGGCGAGCATGATGTCGTGGCAAAAGGATCTGCGGGTCCGCTGGCGGTTGGCGATCTTTGTGGTGTTCATGCTGCTGTTGCTGGTGGGCAGTGGCATCGGCGGGTTGTGGGGCATGGGCAGTGCCAACCGGATGCTGTTCGTCATGTACCATGAGCAGGGCCTGCCCCTGGAGGTCCTTATGGAGCTGGACGGGCTGGTCCAGGTCAATCTCATGGCCAACGCCGAAAAGGTGATGTTCGAGCAGATCTCCTGGGCCGAGGGCCTGCACCGGATCGAGCAGGCCAGGGCCACCCTGGACGAGCGGTGGCGGGCGGCCCAGGCCCAGGCTGCCAGTACCACGGGCCAGGCGCCGTGGCTCGCCGCCATGCGGCCGCTGATGAAGAACGTGGACGAGATGGCGGCCCGCCTGATCACCCTGGTGCAGCAGAAGGATGTGGACACCCTGGATCATTGGTCGGATGAGCGTCTCTACCCGCTGGGCGAGGAATTCCACGAGAAGGTCCAAGCCCTGGTCCAGGAGAATCTCGCCGGGATGGCGGAGGTCTACGAGCAATCCCAGCAAGACTACACCAGGTCCAAGACCGCCTTCGTCGCCATCATGGCGCTGGGCATCCTGATCTCGGCGTTGGCCTCGGTTCTGCTCATCCGCAGCATCGACGAGCCCTTGTCCCGGATCAACGCCACCATGAGCCGGATCATGGGCGGGGATCTGACGGTGCGTCTCCTCCATGACCGCCAGGACGAGCTGGGGGTCCTCATCCAGGGCTTCAACCGCATGGCCGAGAACCTGTCCGACCTCGTGTCCCGCATCCAGCGCTCCGGCATCCAGGTGACCAGCTCCATCACCGAGCTGGCCGCCACGGCGCGGGAGCAGGAGGCGGTGGGCAACCAGCACGCCGCCACCTCCAGCGAGATCGCCGCCTCCACCACCGAGATCGCCGCCACCGCGTCCAGCCTGATGGAGACCATGCGCAAGGTGGCGGACATGGCCAGGGGCACCGCCAAGTCCGCCGCCCATGGCCACGACGGACTGCAGCGCATCGACCGCACCATGACCCGCATGGAGGAATCCACCGGCACCATCGTCGAGAAGCTGTCGATCCTGAGCGAGAAGGCGGCCAACATCGCCGGCGTGGTCAAGACCATCAACAAGGTCGCTGACCAGACCAACCTCTTGTCGCTCAATGCCGCCATCGAGGCGGAAAAGGCCGGGGAGTATGGCGCCGGCTTCGCGGTGGTCGCCACCGAGATCCGGCGTCTGGCGGACCAGACGGCGGTCGCGACCTTTGATATCGAGCAGATGGTCCAGGAGGTGCAGTCCGCGGTCTCCGCCGGCGTCATGGGCATCGACAAGTTCGCCGAGGATGTCCGGCGGAGCGTCGAGGAGATCCGCCAGATCGGCCACCAGCTGACCGAGGTCATCTACCAGGTGCAGTCCCTGGAGCCCCAGGTGGAGGCGGTGAGCGAAGGGATCGAGGCCCAGTCCCTGGGCGCCAGCCAGATCAGCTCGGCGGTCAGCCAGCTCAACGAGGCGACCCAGCAGACCGCCGAGTCCCTCGCCCAGACCAGCGCCACCATCAGTCAGCTGCACCAGGCAGCCCTGGGGCTGCAGGATTGTGTCTCCCAGTTCAAGGTGGAGGCCGGAGCCAAGCATGCTCCTCTTGCTGTTTGAGATCGGCGAGGGGCGGTACGCCTTGACCTCGACGGAGGTGGTGGAGATTGTCCACCTGGTGCGGCTGCGCCGCATTCCGCGCACCCCTGACTACGTGGCCGGGATGATGAACCTGCGGGGCCAGCCGGTGCCGGTCATTGATCTGTGCCGGCTGGTGGAGGCCAGGCCATGCGCCCGGCGTCTGTCCACCCGCATCATCGTCGTCGACCATGGTGCCGGCCCCCAGGGAGGCTACCGGTTGGGCCTGATCGCCGAGCGGGTGACCGAGGCTACCCGCACCGATCAGGTGCGCCTCCGGGCCGGCGGCGTGCTCATGGAGGAGGAGCTGCGGATGGGGGGCGGCGGCGAGGGGGAGATGGTGCAATGGTTCGATCTGGATCGGGTCCTGCCCGCCGACACCATCCAGCTGCTCTTTCCGGGCTAGTGGCAGGCCAGGAGCTGGCATGGATGCATCCCTGGTGGCCGACCTGTTGCGGGACGCCATCGGCCTCAAAATCACCGCCATCGGGGACGCGGCGGTCAAGCGCGCCCTGGGACGCCGCATGCGGGCCCTGGGGGTTACGGATCCGGCCGGCTATCTGGCCTGCGTCCGCCAGTCCGAGCAGGAGCTGGGGGAGCTGGTGGAGGAGGTGGTGGTCCCGGAGACCTGGTTCTTCCGGGATGAGCGGGCCTTTGCGGTGCTGGCCGAGTTCGCCCGGCAGGTCTGGGCGCGGGCCCACCCGGAGCGGCGCCTGCGCCTGTTGTCCATCCCCTGCGCCACCGGCGAGGAGCCATACTCCCTGGCCATGGCCATGCTCCAGGCATCCTGGCCCAGCGACCGGCTGCGCATCGAGGGGGTAGACATCAGCCGGCGGGCCTTGGCCCGGGCGCGGGAGGGGTTGTACGGCGCACACTCCTTCCGGGGGCACCGTTTCGGCTTCCGGGATCGCTTCTTCACCGTGATCGGTGAACGGTACCGCATCACCGACGCGGTGCGGGCCGTGGTGCGGCTGCGGCCGGGCAACCTCCTGGACGCCCAGCTGCCGCAGGATCTGGGCATCTTCGACGCCATCTTCTGCCGCAATCTGCTCATCTATTTCGATCGCCCGTGCCAGGAGCAGGCCCTGGCTGCTTTGGAGCGGATGTTGGCGGATGATGGCCTGCTCTTCGTGGGCCATGCGGAGTCTGGCATCCTGATCGACTCGCCCTTTGTGCATGCCGGCTATGCCCAGGCCTTTGCCTACGCCAAGGGGCAGCGGAGGCTGGCGGTGGCCCGACCGCCCGAGGCCAGGCCGGAGCCGCCGGCGCCTCCGCCACGGCTACCGCCACCGCCACCGCTGCCCGCACTGGTGGCGCCGGCCCGGCAGGAGCCACCGGTGAAGCCCCCCCAGGAGCGGCCGGATCTGGACACGATTCGACGCTTGGCGGACCAGGGCCAGCTCACCGAGGCCCTGCGCCTGTGCGGGGCCTTCCTGGCCCATGAGCAGGGGAGCGAGGCGGAGGCCTTCTTTCTCATGGGCGTCCTCCTGGATGCCACCGGCGAGCTTAAGGAGGCAGCGGTGTGTCTGCGCAAGGCTTTGTACCTGAACCCCGAGCACCTGGAGGCCTTGATCCATCTGGGGCTGGTCTCCGAGCGCCTGGGTGATCGGGCCGGCGCCGCTGCCTGCCGAGAGCGGGCACGCCGGCTGGCCGATCGGCCGCCGGCGCCTTTGGCCGGTGACGAGAAGCAGGATGCCCGCCCATGACCGAAATCACTGATGCTGCCCCGCCGTTGGTCAACTGCTGGACCCGCATCGGGGTGTGGAGCCGGGGCGGGGAGCGCTGCCCCGAGCTGGGGCGGGTGGTGCACTGCCGCAACTGCCCGGTCTATTCCGCGGCTGGACGTCGATTCCTGGATCGGCCCCTGGAGGACGACTGCCAGCAGGAGTGGACGGTGGCTCTGGCCCGGGAGAAGGTGGTCAAGGACCTGAAGGCCAGGAGCGCCTTCGTGTTCCGGGTCGGCCGGGAATGGCTGGCTCTGGCCGCCACCCTCATCCGGGAGGTGGTGCCCATGGGCCCCATCCACAGCCTGCCCCATCGCCGGAGCGCCATCCTGCGAGGGGTGGTCAACATCCGGGGCAAGCTCGAGATCTGCGTGTCCATCGGCGGTGTTTTGGGCATCGACAAGGAGAGCACCGGGAGCGGCGAGTCCGGCTATGCCGCCCCGGAGCGGATGATTGTCGCGGCCCGCCGGGGCGAGACCTTCGTGTTCCCGGTCAGTCAGGTGCGGGGGATGGCTCGCTACCATGCCGAGATGTTGCGCAACCTGCCGGTCACCGTCACCGCCGCCAAGGCGGCCTACACCACCGGCATCCTCAGCCTGGACGGCCGCGACGTCGGCTTCCTGGACGAGGAGGCCTTGTTCCGTGCCATCAATGACAGCCTGACATGACCGACTCCCACGACCATCTCGGCCCGGATCTCGCCTCCCTGTCCATGCTGGAGCTGTTCCGGATGGAGGCCGAGAACCAGTGCGCGGCCCTGACCGCGGACCTGCTCGCCCTG
The DNA here is from genome assembly GCA_040755095.1 of Thermodesulfobacteriota bacterium. Classification (NCBI taxonomy): domain Bacteria; kingdom Pseudomonadati; phylum Thermodesulfobacteriota; species Thermodesulfobacteriota bacterium. Next base: position 9,701 of record JBFMBH010000051.1, on the reverse strand, counting down.
GAGCGGGATCCGGCGGCCAGTGATCTCCTGGAGTCCTTGATGCGGGCGGCCCATTCCTTGAAAGGGGCGGCGCGTATTGTCGACCTCACCCCAGCGGTGCACGTCGCCCACGCCATGGAGGATCTCCTGGTCTCGGCCCAGAAGGGCGAGCGTAGCCTGCAACAGGAAGACATCGACCGCCTGCTCGCCGGGGTTGATCTCTTGGCGGGCTGCGCCAAGGTCGCCGAGCAGGAGATTGTCGAATGGTGGCAGGAACGGCGGGCGGAGGTGGAGACGCTGGTGGCTTCCTTGGCCGGACAGGGCGCCGGCCCCCCTTCGGCCAAACCGGAGACACCACTGCCGGTGTCCGAGCCGCCGCCGGTCAAGGAGCCTTCACCGCCGCGTGCGAAGACGAAGCCCCGACCCGGGATCGAAGAGCTGGGGGGTCTGTCGGTCTTCGACCTCTTCCGCGCCGAGGCCGAGAGCCAGTCGGCCATTCTGGAGGCCCAGGTGCAGGCCTGGCGGGAGAGGCCGGAGGACACCAGCTGTCTGGAGGCCCTGATCCGCGGGACGCACGCGATCAAGGGGGCGGCCCGGGTGGTGGATTTCCAGGGCGCGGCCCGGGTGGCAGGGGCTCTGGAGAAGGCCTTCCTGGCTTGCCAGCGGTCCCGGCTGCCGCCCGGCCCTGCCCTGGAGGGGATCCTCGGGTCCGGACTCCGGCTTCTGGCCGGGTGCAGCCAGCTGCCGGACGGCAGCGGAGCGGCCTGGACCGCTGCACACCAGGAGGCGGTGGAGCAGCTGGAGACTGCGGTCAGCGGCCTGGCGTCCGGCCAGGCCGCGGTCCAGCCGGCCGCTCCGGCCGCCGCGCCTGCGCCCGAGCCGGTCCAGCCCGAGCTGGTGCGGCAACCGCCCGCGGACAAGCCGGCGCCGTTGCCGGTGCGGGCAGGCGAGGCGGCCGGCGAGCGCGCCCTGCGCGTGTCGGCGGAGGCCATGAATCGGCTCATGGGCCTGGCCGGGGAGGTGCTGGTGGAGTCGCGCTGGCTGCCCGTCTTCTCCCAGCGAATGCTCGGTATCAAGCGCCGTCAGGACGAGGTGGCCCGCCTGCTCGGCTTGGCACGGGAGCTGGCCCTGGACGACGCCTCCCGGGCCCAGCGTCTCCGGCGAGTCGATGAGCTGCGCCGCAAGCTCGACAGCTGCCGGGCGGCCCTGCATGAGGGCCTCGCCGAGATCGAAGACCACGCCCGCCGCAGCACCGAGACCAGCCATCGCCTGTACCGGGAGGTGGTGGCCTCCCGCATGCGGCCCTTCTCGGAAGGGGTGCAGGGTTTTCCCCGCATGGTCCGTGATGTGGCGCGGGAGCTGGGCAAGAAGGTCAGCCTCGACATTGTCGGCCTGGACACCCTGGTGGACCGGGACATCCTGGAGAAGATCGAATCGCCCCTCAATCATCTGATCAGAAATGCCATCGATCATGGCCTGGAGTCGCCGGAGGCGCGGCTGGCTGCCGGCAAGCCGGAAGAGGGGACGATCCGCCTGGAGGCCCGCCACAGCTCGGGCATGCTCAACATTGTGGTCGCCGACGATGGCCGGGGGGTGGACCTGGAGGGCTTGCGGTCGGCCATCGTCAGCCGGGGCAAGGCCTCGGCGGAGATGGCTGCCGCCATGCGCGAGGCCGAGCTGCTGGATTTCCTCTTTCTTCCCAACTTCAGCACCAAAGAGACGGTGAGCAAGATTTCCGGCCGTGGGGTGGGCCTGGATGTGGTGCACACCGTGGTCCATGAGGTGCGGGGCGTGGTGCGGGCCAGCACCCGCTTCGGCAAGGGCACCACCTTCGAGCTCCAGCTCCCCTTGACCCTGAGCGTCATGCGGGCGCTCCTGGTGGAGATCGCAGGAGAGCCGTATGCCCTGCCCCTGGTGGCCATCGACCGCATCCTGCGCCTGCCCCGAAGCGAGCTCCGGCAGGTGGAGGGGCGCCAGTATTTTTCACTGCTGGACCGGCGGATTGGCCTGGTGGCCGGCCGTCAGGTTCTGGAAAAGGAAGGCGAGGTCCCGGAGGTGGACGAGTTGCCGGTCATCGTCCTCAGCGACCGCTTCAACCAGTATGGTTTTCTGGTGGACCGCTTCCTTAGGGTCAGCGACCTGGTGGTGCAGGCCCTGGACCCCCGGCTGGGCAAGATCAAGAACATCAGCTCCGCGGCTCTCCTGGAGGACGGGGGACCGGTTCTCATCATGGACGTGGAGGACGTGGTGCGCTCCATGGATCTGCTCATCTCCGGCGACCGGCTGCGGCCCATCACCGAGCGGCAGCATGGCGGCAGGACCCGGCGCGTGAAGCGGATCCTGGTGGCGGACGACTCCATCACCGTCCGGGAGGTGGAGCGCAAGCTGCTCTCGGCCAAGGGCTACGATGTGGATGTGGCGGTGGACGGCATGGATGCCTGGAACACGGTGCGCAACGGCGGCTACGACCTGGTGGTCACCGACGTGGACATGCCCCGGCTGGACGGCATCGAGCTGGTGCACCTGGTCAAGAAGGACGCCAATCTGCGCCTTCTGCCGGTGATCATCGTCTCCTACAAAGACCGCAAGGAGGACCGCCAGCGAGGCCTGGAAGCGGGCGCCGATTACTACCTGACCAAAGGCAGCTTCCAGGACGAAACCCTGGTCCAGGCAGTGGAGACCCTGATCGGCGAGCCGTGAGAGGGGCGCGGTCTTGAAGAAAAACCGCCTTTCTGGCGATTGGGGGATTGCCAGAGTCCGGGCTCCCTTGCTACCATAAAACCAAGAGGGAGTCTGGAGAGGAGAGAGCATCTCCATGACGGAGGGTTGCTCTCCAAGTGTCCGGCAGGATTGGCTTCCTGATCCGAGCCCTGTCTCCTCTCCGACTCCCAGTCCTTTGTCCGACCTTCCCTGGACATTCCCGCAGCAGGTGCCTATTGTTGTATGTGAAGTGCACGATTCCGCTCTTGGGACCTTCGTGAAGCTCCTCCTTCTCGACCTTCCCCCTACCGGCCCCAAGAGCGGATTTCTTTTGTCTCGCGATCCCCTTGCTCTCTGCCGCCACCTGCCGTCCGTGCCGGTGGCTGGCGGTGTCGTCTGATTCCTCGCCATCGCGATGCTGGCCTTCTGGGCGGGGCGCGCAAGCGGCCCGACGCTGGCAACAACGGCTGCCCGGTGTCATGGCCCAGGGCGCAAGCGGGGGCAGCCCACTGAATTCGGAAAAGGGAGGGAGAGATGGCTTCGGTGCTGGTGCCCCTCGCGCAGGGGTGTGAAGAACTGGAGGCGGTGGCGGTCATCGACGTGTTGCGGCGGGCGGGGATCGAGGTGGTGACCGCCGGCCTGGAGCCGGCAGTGGCGCCGGTGCGCGGCCGGTGCGGGGTGGTGCTGGTGCCGGACACGGCCCTGGATCAGGCTCTCGATCGGGAGTTCGACCTGGTGGTCCTGCCGGGCGGCCTGGCGGGCACCAACGCCTTGCGGGCTGATCCGCGGATCCGCAGCCTCATTCTGCACCAGCACAGCCAGGGCCGCCTGCTGGCCGCCATCTGCGCCGCGCCGGTGGTGCTGGCCGAGGCGGGTGTTCTGGCTGGCCGCCGGGCCACCAGCTATCCCGGCTGCCTGGCCGAGCTGGGGCTCGCCGACATCCTGGTGGACGAGAGCCCCGTGGTGCGGGATGGCACGGTGATCACCTCCAAGGGACCGGGGACGGCGGTGGAGCTCGCTCTTTGCCTGGTGGAAGCCCTGGCGGGCAGCGGCGAGCGGCAGAAGGTGGCGGCGGAGATTCAACGACCCTGACTGGAAGGCGGTCAGGGCGTCTGGGCGGCCGAGAAGGCGGACACCACCCGGTTGCGGCCTTCCTTCTTGGCCTGGTACAGGCAGGCATCGGCGCTGGCGATCACGGTCTCGGGGGCGAGGTCGCCGTATGGGCACTCGTCATAGCCGGCGACTCCGAAGCTGGCGGTGATGCGGATCTCCCGGCCTTCGTGGACGATCACCAGCCTTTCCACGCCCTGGCGCAGCCGCTCGGCCACGCTTTCGGCCCCGGCGCCGGGGGTCTCGGGGAGCACGATCAGGAACTCCTCCCCGCCATAGCGAGCCACCCAGTCGACGTTGGCCCGGGTGCCGTGCCGGAGGGCGGCGGCAAAGGATTGCAGCACGGCATCGCCCGCCTGATGGCCGTACGTGTCGTTGACCCGCTTGAAGTGGTCGATGTCGCACATGATCGTCGACAGGGCCCGCCGGTAGCGGCGAGCCCGGGCCACCTCCTCCGGCAGATGGGTGTTGATGTAGCCCCGGTTGTAGACCGCGGTGAGGGGATCGGTGACGGACAGCAGGCGGATCTCCTCATTGGCCTTGCGCAGGGAGCGCTCCAGCTCGAGGATCCGCCGGCCGGTATTGAGGCGGGCCATGAGCTCGGCCTGGTTGAAAGGCTTGGTCAGGTAGTCGTCGGCCCCCGCCTTGAGGCCCGCAATGATGTCGTCCTTGGTGTCCAGGGCGGTGAGGAGCATGATGTAGACATAGCCGGGGAAGTCGGCCGCGCGGATGGCCTGACAAAGCTCCATCCCGTTCATCTCCGGCATCATCCAGTCGGTGATGACGATGGGGAAGAACCGCCGGTTGAGCTGCTCCAGGGCCTGGCGACCGTCTTCGGTGGCGGTCACGGCGTATCCGGCCCTGGTCAGGCTCTTTTCCAGGAGCTTGCGGGAGACCGGATTGTCCTCGGCGATGAGCACCGGATACAGACCGTGGGGGTCTTCGGTCATGGAGGCTCGTCCTCACCAGCAGGGGGGGAGGGGGCAAGACGACGACCCGGCGGCGGCAGGACTTGGGCAGAGTCGACTGACCTATTCTAGGACAACCGCCCAGGGGATGGCAAGGGACTGAGGACCGGTCCCGGCACAAGGGCCGACCGGGACCGGATCACCGGAAAGGGGCGGGGCTAGAGGGTGAGGTCGTCCCGCACCAGGGTGCGGGGGCCGGCATGGCCGGCTGCGGACCAGTCCCGGATCGGAGCGATGGCCAGGAGCTGTTCTTTCCGGCCCAGGCGCTCCAGGCGGTCGTGGATGAGCTGCCAGATGCAGGGCACCGAGGGATGGATCTCGCAACGCCCACCCACCGAGCCGCCGCAGGGGCCGTTCTGCAGGCTCTTGGCGCAGCGGGCCATGGGGCACAGCCCACCGGTCAGATGCAGGATGCAGTTGCCGCAGCCGGCGCACTGCTCCGTCCAGACCCCCTGCTCCGCCGAGCCGCCGTAGAAGGTGGTGTTGACCGCCGGGTAGACCGGGGTCATGGGCAGCAGGTTGGCCAGGAAGTTAACCCCCACCCCGCAGGCCATGGAGAGGATGGCGTCGTACTGGCCATCCCAGCGGTCGACGCTCTCCACGTACTCCCGGTCACACTGGCGGACCAGGGCCGCCTCGACCACGGCCAGCTCCTGGCCGGCCTTCTGGCGGCCGAGGCGCAGGAGGGAGGCCAGGATCTCCACCTCCCGGTCGCCGCCGGCGGAGCAGACCGAAACGCAGCCGCGGCAGCCCAGGAGCAGGACGCGGCGGTAAGGGGCGACCATCCCGAGGATCTCGGGGATCGGCTTGCGCTGGGCGATGATCATCGACTCCCTCCTTTGAACGGGCTGGGGCCCAGAGCCGCCACCCGGCTTACCATCTCCTGGGCGGCCTGCACGAACTCGGGGTGGAAGCCCCGCTCCAGGTGGAACATCGCGATCCGTTCCGGCTCCACCGCCAGCTCGGCGAGGGCCGCCCGCACCGCCCCCACCCGCTTGGCCGCCCGCCGGCTGCCCATGAGGTTGTGGCACCGGTCTTCCGGGCAGCCCACCACGTAGACGCCATCGGCCCCGTCCTCGAAGGCGGCAAGCAGGGTGCTGACCATGAGCTTGCCGGTGCAGGGGACCCGATGGATGACCACGTTGTCCGGCAGCCCGTCCTGCCGGCGCTGCTCAACACCCTCCGCACACAGCTGCTGCGCGGTGTAGTGGCAGCAGAACGCCCGGATATCCGGGGAAAAATCGGCCATGACTTCCTCCTTCAGCTGCGGCTGCCGCAGGCAGCCAGCAGGCGCTCATCCGGTGCGGTGGCCAGCTGGATGGCCTGGACCGGGCATTCCGCCACGCAGATGCCGCAGGCCCGGCACTCGGCCACCGGGATCGTGGCCACCCCGGCCTCGTCGATACGGGGCACCCGCCAGGGGCAGATGCGCACGCAGGTCAGACAGGCCACACACCGATCCCTGGCCACCTCGGCGGCCTTGCCCTTGGCGATCAAGTCGGCCTCGGTCAGGTAGCCCTGCTCCACGGCCAGCTGCCGCAAGGCGACGACAATATCGGCGAAGCGGACATCCTGGGGGCAGACGAACACACAGCCCCGGCAGCGGGAGCAGTACCAGAGAAGATCCGAGGTCAGGAGCCGTTCCTTGAGGCCCATCCGGACCATATGGATCATCTTGCGGGGGTCGAACTCCGGAATGGCTTGGCTGACCGGGCAGATGCCACTGCACGCGCCGCAGGCGTAGCAGCCCTGGATAAGCTCTCCTCCCGGCACGGCCATGAGCTCGGCCAGGAAGCCAGGCGACAGGTCTTGGCTGGTGATCGGCATGGGACTCCCTCGATGGCTGAACGACGACCAGCCCGGACCACCGGAGGCGGCCGCGGGCCGGGAACGGATCCGGCGGGAAAATTGTGCCCGCCGGGACCCAGAAAAACAAAGATTTCCACTTTACTTGCCCGTCCGGGCCTTGTCAACGGCCTCGCAACATGGCGGCCGATGGCCGCCCCGGCCGCTTTCGGTCCGGCCGGCGAGGAACCGCTCCAGGATCACGAGGCCGTCCGGGGTGAAGGGCGCCGTTCGGCTCAGGGCCAGAACCTCGGCCAGGGGCAGAAAGAAGCCCGCCGCCACCTCCTCCTCCTGTAAGGTGAAGGGACCGTCGGCCACACAGGTGAAGACCCGGCCCCAGACCCGATTCCTTCTATCCTCGTGGAAGTTGTCGAACAGCCGCCGGAGGGCCGGAGCGATGCCCAGTTCCTCGGCCAGCTCCCGGGCCGCCGCTTCCTCGTAGCTCTCGCCCGCCAGGACCACGCCGCCCGCCGCCACGTCGTAATGGCCGGGATAGACATCCTTGGTCATGGTCCGCTGCTGGACGAAAAGCTCGCCGTGCCGGTTGAAGACCAGCACATAGGCGGCGCGGTGGATCAGCCGCTGCCGCCGCATCTCGGCCCGGGTGGCACGGCCGATCTCCCGGTCGCCGGCATCGACGACCACCACCATCTCCTGCCCTGTCCCCATTGGCCTCCCTTCTGGGCCCCTGGTCTGACCCAGGGGCATCCATCTGTGCTATCCTGCTTCAAGGATCCGTCCGGCGCCCCCCGGAAGCCACTTCTTCCGTGGCGCGCAGCCCCGAGGCCATGCCGCCGGCCGTGATCCTGGCGCCCATCCTGGGTGGCCATCATCATTGACCATTTGTGGACGACGCTCAAGAGCTTCGGAGGAGGATGACCATGTTCAGGACCCGCTTGACTCCAGCCCTTGGCCTGCTCATGGGTCTGCTCCTGGCCACGACCGGCCGGACGGCGACCCCGGCCGATTTCCTGCGTGCCGACGGCTCCCGCCTGGCCCTGGGCAATGAGACCGTCCGCCTGCGGGGGATCAACATGGTGAGCGTGGTCTGGCCCTTCGAGCTGCCGGCCCTGCATGCTTATCACAGCCGGGAGGACTTCCAGCGCCTGGCGGGCTGGGGCATGAATGTGGTGCGCTTCAACCTCAGCCCCGTGGTCTTCGAGGAAGCAGAGGCACCCTTCCAGTACCGGCAGGAGGGCTGGGCCTGGCTGGACCAGCAGGTCGCCTGGGCCAAGGAGGCCGGCGTGCGGCTGCTCCTGTCCATGTATGTGCCCCCCGGCCTCACGGACAACCCGGAAGGAGGCATCCAGCCCATCTTCGACGACCGGGATCTGGTGCGCCAGGCGGAGCTCCAGGATCGCCTGCTGGCTCTCTGGCAAGCCATCGCCGGCCGCTACCGGGACGAGCCCTGGGTGGCGGGCTACGACCTCCTGAACGAGCCGGTCACCCGAACGAAGGAGGCCTGGCCGGACCTCGCCGGCCGACTGGTGACCGCGATCCGGGCCGTGGATCCCCAGCATCTGCTGGTGGTGGAGCGCACCGAGGCCATCCTCACCGATGGCGTCGCGGACCCGGCCTGCAACCGGCCCGAGGATCGGCAGTTTCTGGTGGCGGACTCCAACGTCCTCTATGATTTCCATTTCTACACCCCCCACAGCTACACGCACCAGTATGTCTTCTCGGCCGGCCGCGGCGACGGCGGTCGCTACCCCAGCCCGCGGGTCTCGGTGCTGGACGACGGCGGCGAATGGGCGGGGGCCATCGAGGGCAACCCGGGCCTGCCGGCCGGGGATTCCGACTGGCGCTTCTACCAGGGCCGGATCCAGCGCGCCGACGATCCCCGGATCTACTGCGGCATGCCGGTCTTCGCCTGCGAGGACAACCCGGGGGCAGGCTATTTCGACGACTTTGTGGTCGTCGAGTACGACACCCGCCGGCGCTTCGTGCGGCCGGTCCTCTTTGCCGACGTGGTCCAAGACCAGGATGTCTGGGATTCCGGCATGCATCCGGATCAGGCCTGGCCCTTTCCCACCTCCACCCGCTTCTGGCATGCCTGGACCGAGGGCGCCAGCGCCCAGCTTCTGACCGCCACCGCCGGCCACGGCCTCCCCACCGCCCTGGGCCTCGGCCAGGTGACCGGCGGCTGCAACTGGCACAACCCCCAGCTCCGCTTCCCGGTCCGGCCCGGGTTCCATTACCAGATCAGCGGCTGGCTCAAGGGGGAAGGCAGCCGCGCCGACGGCTGCCGGCTGACGGTGGAATTCTACCGGTTGCGGCCGGAAGAGGCCTTCACCCCCTTCGACCGGCACTACCTGGCCGCGGCCCTGGCCCCCTGGCTGGAATTCGGCCGGCGCCACGGCGTGCCAGTGAACGTCGGCGAGCTCGGCACCACCTCCCTCACCTTCCAGGCCGGCCGGGGGGGCCAGGCCTGGGTGCGGGATACCATCGGCCTCTTCGAGGCCCACGGCCTCCACTACCAGTACTTCGCCTACCGCTCCCCGACCTTCGGCATCTTCCGGGACATGCCCTCCTGGTAACGGCAGCGCCGGCAGGGGCACGGATCAGGGCCGAGCGCTCCGGCTGCATCCGCCTCCGGCCCCCGGCCACCTATCGTTTCTTGTGCTCAAGCCCGCTGTTCCTTTCTGCGGCACGCTGGCACACAACCTGGCCTGGCTCCGAGCAGACGAGCCCACCGCCCGCTGGGTGCCGTCCGAGAACAGCAGGCAAGAGCCCACTTGTGGCTTGCCAGCTGGCAACAACCGGTTCTGGGCCGGCGACACCCAGCCCCGCCTCATAACTCCATCCAGAAGCAACTTTTTTCTTGACAGCCTGCGGTGCGGCAGGCTAGTGAGGGCGTCGCGGCCACCCCTGCAGAAAGTTGTATGCCCCGCTTGATACCCATCAATACCGATTCACGGTGGCTTCTTGACATGCCCGCGGCCACCCAGTCTCCTTCAGCGCGAGGTGTCCGATGCCAGCCTGGCCCCGTTCTGCAAGCCCTGCGGTCGTGCTCATGGTGCTGCTGTGTGCGGTGCTGGCCTTCAGGCACCCTGCTCTCGCCGCCCCCACCCCGTCTGACCCGGTGGAAGAAGAGGTCAT